>JAQGNM010000468.1 GCA_028291845.1 Massilia sp.
CGATGCAGGGGCGCGGCTGGTCGACCAGGCCGGCACAACGATGGGCAGCATTGTCGAGAGCGTCGAGCGGGTTGCAAGCATCATTGGCGAGATCATGAACGCCACCCAGGAGCAGACCGCCGGGATCGGCGAGATTAACATGGCTGTCACTCAGATGGACCACGTCACGCAGCAAAACGCCGCGTTGGTCGAGGAAGCAGCCGCCGCTTCGGAATCGATGCAGGAACAGGCCAAGCAACTGGCCGAGGTAGTGAGCGTGTTCAAGCTCGACCAACAGGATGCGCAGCCGATGACCGTGGCGCCCTCGGTGCCGATGAATGCCATCGCATCGAAGCAGCGCAGGCTTGTTCTGACGACCGCCTGATGCGCAGCAGCAGTATGCCGCAGCTCGCCTTCGATTGCGGCGGCGGGCCGGGAGCAGCCGTTTGTGCAGTGGTTACCTGACGAGTCCCACAGAGGCTGAGGGTCCGGTCCGACAAACATACATAAGCTCGCTGTTCGACGTCGCCAAGTCCGATTGATTTACCCGGCGAAGTATCAAGCCCGGTCCGGCGCTTAGTCACGCTCCCAACCACCAAGAGGTGCTGCGCGTTGCCGAGAAAGAGATTGTGCCCGAGGAAACCAGCCCCGATATAACAGGCTGAGGGCCAGGTCTGGCAACCGGACACGAGCTCTGCCGTTATGAAGAAATCTGAGCCTGACGCGCTAAGAACATACACTGGCTCGGCTGCGCACTGCGCCAAGCGCTATCAATCCTCACTCTTTCCGCTCCCTGAACTCACCCTCGATCACCGTGCTGTCGGCGCCGCCAGGAGCGTTGCGGCCAGCTGCGAAATTGATCACGGACGATGACATTCGAGCGAATAAAGCGCTCTTCAACCAAGGATAGACAAGCAGAAAAGCCGTGGTAAAACCTGCAAACGACGCCGACACGTAGTCGCCTCGCCACAGAAAGATCGACGAGCACGATGCCAGCATGCCCACCATGAGTGGCCGGCGGAACGGTTGCGGCACCAGTCCAACAATTCGCAGTCTGCCTTTGCTTATCGAAGGAAACCTTGCGAAAAAACCGCCAAGAAGCAGCCCTGCGACGAACCGACTCGTGCCGAGAAGATCGGCAACAACGCCGACGACGAGGAAACCGGTGTAGGTCATGGTGGCAGCCAAGCCTACCAGCACCAATAAGACGACAGCGATGGACAGTTTTGGCGCGCCCATCAACGCTCTGAATAAGAAACCTAAAATTGTGTACTCCTGCAACGGGGCGTCGGATGGCCATCGCAAATTTTAACAGCACCGCAATTTTTCAAGGCTGTTGAACCATTCCAGGTAATCCGGGTCAGGCGACGCACGCGACAAGATTGAGGGTCACGACAAGATTGAAGGTCAGGTATAACAAACCGACACGGACTGGTCCGTAATGAGCGAATTTTGCGGCGCTACCGATCAGACCGTGTCGGTTTGTTAGACCTCGTATCCGACCCTCTCCTTAACCCTCGGAGACTGATGATCGAATACGTAGGGAGATCGAAAAGGACTGAATGGCGCCGCGCGAAGCGGTGCGGCGAGCTCGCCGGAGCGAATGCGCCGGTGAGCGGGTAAAACAGACTGCGCAGACTGCGACGGCCGGCTGCTTACAGTTGCGCGGCCGTCGCGGTCACTTCCGGCGCCAGCGTGATCTGGTTGGCGGCGGCGAACGCTACCACCGCCTTCAGCTCGGCGCGCAGCTTCTCGGCAATGTCGGCCGTATTGCGGGAGGCGTACAGGGCGACACGCGCCTTGGCGCCGGACATTGCCAGTGATTGCTTGATGGCGCCGAGATTTTTGGTCAGCGCCGTGAAATCGCGCGTCGCCTGCATCAGGGCCAAGGCGCCGGCGGCAAAGTCGGCTTTGGCGCCGTCGTTCAAGGCCACCGGCGCGCTCACCGCTTGCATCAGCCGCTGCCGGGCGGCGTCGGCAGCGGTGGCGGCGTTGGCGATGTCGGCGGCCAGTGCGCTCATGTCCAGCGCGGGCCTGGCCGGGGCGGCGATGCCCAGCGCATTCGACAGGGTCGTGTTGGCTGCCGCCTCGGCGTTCGACAGCTCCACGAACTTGCCGAGGAATTCCTCCGGACGGGCGGCGCCCGGCAAACCGCTGAAGGTGGTGCCGCCGTTGCCCGGATTTTGCGCACGGCCGGCAAGCGGTGCCGCCAGCGCCGCTATGGCCAACAGAGCGGCGAGGTACTGCTTGAGATTTTTCATTATTCAGAGCAATTAATTGAACGGGTGTAAAAATTATCATCTTTATGGAATGGCAGCAAGCATGGCCGCAATCAGCGCGTCAACTCTGGGGTATCGCGGAAACCGTAGTGCGGCAGAATGCGCATACAGTGCGCGCCGCGATGTTTTCCTGGTGCGCGCCGATCGGCGATGCCCTGAACGGTGGCTGCATGCCGAGGTCGCACCAGCCCCTATCAATGACAAAATATTCCCGGCGTACTGGCGACGGTGGTCAGCGTCCAGTCAATCCGTGATTGAGGCGATGCCCTGGTGATGTCCTCTGCGCCACGCAGTTCGCAAACTGATTTTGGAAAATAACAAGCGCCGCCCGGGCTCGGCCCGGACGGCGCTTGTCGCTTGTTACTTGTTGCTTTTTACTTGTCGCTTATTACTGGTTGCTAAATTGATGCCCCGCAAGCACTGCCTGCTGTGCTCGTGAGGAATCCGACCTTACTTCTTGTTGTCGTTCTTGTGGCTTTGGCGACCGGCTTCCGCATGCTGCTCGGGCGTGCCGCCGCGCGTGCCTGAACCGCCACCGGAACTACCGGAACCGCCCGAACCGCCGGAACCGCCGGAACCGGACTGGCGATTGTCGTTCTTGTGGCTTTGACGGCCGGCTTCAGCGTGTTGCTCCGGCGTTCCGCCGCGCGTTCCGCCCGATCCACCGCCCGAGCCGCCGCCCGAACCGCCCGAACCCGACTGCTGATTGCCATCGTTCTTGTGGCTCTGACGACCGGCCTCAGCGTGCTGTTGCGGCGTGCCGCCTTGGGTTCCCGAGCTGCCTTTTTGATTTGCCATGATTGATCTCCTGGTTGAATTATTGTGTCCTGCGGAGAAAATATACGACAAGCCTACATGCTGAGCATTCGGAGTACTTCACGTGTGTTTGTAGGACAAAACCCGACAATATTGCATAAAAGCACAATGACCTTGGCGCGGTGCCCCGTCGTCGAACCTTACGCAGGCGCTCTTGATGCAAGACAAACAATCAGACAATTCTTACAGTGGCACGGGCTAAATTTGGATAGTTGGCAACGCAACGGGTGTTTACGATTGCCGTGCTGCAGCGTCAATCGAGCAGAACGTGCGCGTTGATGCAACGCGACACTCACCCACTCACTCATCCAGCCGCTTTGATACAAGAACACGTATGTTTCTGACTTCTTCCATTCCGCATGTCGCGGCAGGTAATGCGGCGCACTGCGCCAGTACCTTGACGCATCCCTTGTATGCCCTTGGCCAGGTGCTGCGCCAACACCGATACCGTTTCGTTACGCCGACCCCGGCCACGATCGCCCGCGTCAACGAGCGGCCGGGCAATGAGCAAGCACGCGATCTTGCGGGAATTTTCGGCTGGAACCGGCCGTTTTCCGCAGAGATCGCGCCGGCACCGGTCCTCGACGCCTTGCGCGCGGCCGACGCCGTCGAACAGGTCGATGGCAAGCTGCGCAGCAAGCTGCGGGTGTCGTCGATCGGCGAACAGCTGTACTTCCACTCGGCTTACCCGACCACGCCGGACGACGCGGTTTTCTTCGGTCCCGATACCTACCGTTTCGTCCGCCAGTTGCAGCTGGCCCTGCCTTCGATGGGGGCGGCGCTGCAGCGCTGCGCCGATATCGGTTGCGGCTCGGGCGCCGGCGCCATCGCGCTGGCGCTGGCCTGCCCCAACGCTGTCATCCATGCGCTCGACATCAATGCGGCAGCGCTCAAGCTGACGTCGGTGAATGCAGCGCTGGCGGGCGTTGCCAATGTCATTGCCGAGTACAGCGATCTGTTGCACAACGTCGGCGGCGAGTTCGACCTGATTGTCGCCAACCCGCCGTTCCTGGTCGACCGTGATGAACGCGCGTATCGCCACGGTGGCGGGCCGCTGGGGGGCGCCCTGTCGCTTGCCATCGTCGACGCCGCCATCGAGCGCCTGACGCCGGGCGGCACCTTGCTGCTCTACACCGCGTCGGCGATCGTCGACGGTGTCGACGCGCTGCGCGACGAGGCGCTTGCGCGGCTGCAAAACGGCGGACTGGTGGCGTCCTACGAAGAGCTCGATCCGGACATTTTCGGCGAGGAACTGGAGGAACCGGCCTATGCCCGCACCGACCGCATCGCGGCGGTGTGGCTGAAGGCGACCAAACCCATGACGCCACGGGTGCAGCCATGAGTGCGCCGGTCGTCACGCCGATTACCACGCCGTTTACCATCCTCGTGCACGGCGGCGCCGGTGCATCGATGCAGGATCTGGATGGCTGCCAGGTTGCCGCCCGCGTCGGCTTGAGCGTACTGCAAGCGAACGGGGAAGGACTCGACGCCGTCGTCCAGGCAGTCATGGCACTGGAGAACGACGGCCGCTTCAATGCCGGCAGCGGATCGGTGGTCGCGCTCGACGGCATGACCATTGAAATGGATGCCGCGGTGATGGATACGCGCGGGCGCCTGGGGGCGGTGACCTGCGTGCGCGACGTACGCAACCCCGTGCTGCTGGCGCGCGCAGTGGCCGACACGCCGCATCGCCTGCTCGCCGGCGAAGGGGCGCAGCGCTTTGCGGCGGTGCGCGGCCTGGCGCCGGCGCTCGGCGTCACCGCGGCGATGCGGCAACGCCGCATGGAGCATCTGCAGGAAACCATGGCGTC
>JAQGNM010000492.1 GCA_028291845.1 Massilia sp.
CAGACTCATGTGGCAAAACCAACAAGAGGTATTTAAAAGCGCTTGACTTCAATAGTCATTCCGCCAACAATGCAGATATCGACTTGTTCTAAATGGTCTGGTTGATACGAATGAGCAGGCTGAGGAGGGGGCAAG
The DNA here is from genome assembly GCA_028291845.1 of Massilia sp. Classification (GTDB taxonomy): domain Bacteria; phylum Pseudomonadota; class Gammaproteobacteria; order Burkholderiales; family Burkholderiaceae_D; genus JAFCUW01. The sequence goes on from JAQGNM010000492.1 coordinate 136, forward strand.
AGCTTCTTGCTTGATGGCTCGTGTGATTGGTTTTTTTTGAAAGTTCTTTTTATGGCAACAGGTACAGTAAAGTGGTTCAATGATTCCAAAGGTTTTGGCTTCATTACTCCTGATGACGGCGGCGAAGATCTGTTCGCGCATTTTTCCGCAATCAACATGAACGGTTTCAAGACCCTCAAAGAAGGTCAAAAAGTCCAGTTCGAAGTCACGCAAGGCCCTAAAGGCAAGCAAGCTTCCAACATCCAGAATGCTTAAGTAGCAAGCCGGACTGTGAAAAAACCCCGCCCCAGCGGGGTTTTTTTTCGTCTCCGCGCGCCTTCGCAACAGCAAAAAACCCGCTTGCCACGCCGTGCACGACGCCAGCCCGGCCGCAACTGTCAACCCTGATGGGGCGGCCCGCTTCAGCCCACCGGCGCTGCTGCTTCAGACGATATCAGGACGGTCAGTGCAATTGCAAGCGCCGCGCCGGCGCGCCGAGGGCGGTGGCGGGCGCGCTCGCCTGCAAGGTGAAGCGCGAGACGATGTCGTTCAGGCTGGTCGCCTGCTGGTGCAGCGAGGCTGCCGCGGCCGCCGCTTCTTCCACCAGGGCGGCGTTTTGCTGGGTCACGCCGTCCATCTCGCCGATGGCGTCGTGGATGCGGCCGATGTCCCCTTCCTGCAGGGCGCTCGCTTCGCTCAGCTCGCCGATGATGGCCGATACCCCCGCCACGCTCGCCACGATGTCCTGCATGCGCGCGCCGGCGGCATCGACCAGCTCGCTGCCGGCAGCCACCCGGCTGACCGAGTCGCCGATCAGCTGCTTGATTTCCTTGGCGGCCGAGGCCGAACGCTGCGCCAGATTGCGCACTTCCGACGCCACCACTGCAAAGCCCCTGCCCTGCTCGCCAGCTCTGGCCGCTTCGACCGCGGCGTTCAGGGCCAGGATATTGGTTTGAAAGGCAATGCCGTCGATCACCGCGATGATATCGACGATCCGGCGCGACGATTCGTTGATGGAAGCCATCGTATCGACCACCCGGGCCACCACTTCACCGCCGCGCACCGCTTCGTCGGAGGCGGTGACGGCGAGGTCGCTGGCGCGGCGCGCCTGCTTGCCGCCTTCGCGGACCCGCTCGGCCAGCACGCCCATGGTGCCCAGGGTGCCGGCCAGCGACACCGCCTGGCGCTCGGTGCGGTTCGACAGATCCAGATTGCCGTCGGCAATTTCCTGCGACGCCCCTTCGATGGCGCCCACCCCATCCTGCACCTGGCTCATCGCCTCGTGCAGGCGCAGCATCATGCCGTCGAGCGCGGCGCCGGCCGGGCTGTTGGCGGCAACGGCAGCCTGGCGCAAGTCGATGGTGCCGTGCTGGCCGCTGGCCATGGCGCGCACGCGCTCGCCCAGCTCGGCCGCCTGCACCGCCTCGCGGCGCAGCCACACGGCCAGCCAGCACAGCACCGCCGACTCGATCACCACGTAGGCGGCATGGATCAGCACGCGGACAATGCCCGTTTCGGTCAGGCACCGCACGCCGTAGCCCAACTCCTGCAGATAATTAAAGCTCAGGTGGTGCACGGCAATCACGGCGGCGGCCGTCACCACCACTGCCCAGTCGCGGTAACACAGCAAGAAGGCCAGCAGCACGAAAATGCCGAAGTGCACTTCGGTCATGCCGGCCGCCTGGTGGATGTGCAGCGCGCCCATCACCATCATGGCGGCCGCCACCACCATCGAGGTGCTGCGCAGTCCGCCACGCAGCAACAGCAAGGCCGTCGTCAAAGCCGCTGTCGGCAAGCCGATCAACAATGCCCATTGCAAGGTATCGTGCACGGGCGACAAGGCCAGCGAAACAGCGAACAAGGCCCACACGATGCCCAGCATCAGGCGGTCGGCGGAGCGGGCGTACTGCCGCAAAGCGGCATTCAGAGTGGACGGCGTCATGGAGACTCACGAAAGGTCGCGGCAAGCCGCGCATGCAAGTTGGCGCACGCGGAATGCTTCAGATTAGGGTGTCGGCGAAACCAGGATGGGGGACCCGCCGCTGAAAGAAGCCCATTATAAATTCAAGTGATTTATGTCCTATTGGAAATTAATTTTTATTTAGATCAGTTGTTTTATAGCAACGACAAACCGGACATTGATTGCTCGAATGCCAACATCGACGGTTTATGCAATATTTTGCATAACACAACGCCCCGGGGCCATTGCGGCGCCGGGGCGTTCAGATGATCGGCGGGAGGCGCCCGCCCGGCCTTAGCGCTGCTTCATGTGCTCGATAATGACGTCGCCGAAGCCCGAGCACGACACCTGGGTGGCGTCTTCCATCAAGCGGGCGAAATCGTAGGTCACCCGCTTCGACGCAATCGCGCCCTGCATCGCGGAAATGATCAAATCGGCCGCTTCGACCCAGCCCATGTGGCGCAACATCATCTCGGCCGACAGGATCATCGAGCCGGGATTGACATAATCCTTGCCCGCGTATTTCGGTGCGGTGCCATGGGTGGCTTCGAACATCGCCACGGAATCGGACATATTCGCGCCCGGCGCGATGCCGATGCCGCCGACCTGGGCCGCCAGCGCATCGGAAATATAATCGCCGTTCAAATTGAGCGTGGCGATCACGCTGTATTCGACCGGGCGCAGCAAAATCTGTTGCAGGAAGGCATCGGCGATCGAATCCTTGATGACGATGTCGCGTCCGCTTTTCGGATTCTTGAACTTGACCCACGGGCCGCCGTCGATCAACTCGGCGCCGAATTCCCTTTGCGCCAGTGCATAGGCCCAGTCACGGAAGCCGCCTTCGGTGTATTTCATGATATTGCCCTTGTGGACAATCGTCACCGAGGGCTTGTCGTTATCGATGGCATATTGAATCGCCTTGCGCATCAGCCGCTCGGTGCCCTGGATCGACACCGGCTTGATGCCGATACCGGAGGTCTCGGGAAAGCGGATCTTGGTCACGCCCATTTCCTTGATGAGGAAATCAATGAGCTTTTTGGCGCCTTCGCTGCCTTGCGCGTATTCGATACCGGCATAAATATCTTCGGAGTTCTCGCGAAAGATCACCATATTGGTTTTTTCCGGCTCCTTCATCGGCGACGGCACGCCGGTAAAGTAGCGCACCGGGCGCAGGCAGACATACAAGTCGAGCTGCTGGCGCAGCGCCACGTTGAGCGAGCGGATGCCGCCGCCCACCGGCGTTGTCAGCGGCCCCTTGATCGAGACGATGTAATCCTTGACCGCCTCCAGGGTTTCTTCGGGCAGCCACACATCGGGACCGTAAGTGGCGGTGGCCTTTTCGCCCGCGTAGACCTCCATCCAGCTGATCTTGCGCTCGCCCTGATACGCCTTGGCCACGGCGGCGTCGACCACCTTGATCATCACCGGTGTGATATCGATGCCGGTGCCGTCGCCTTCAATAAAGGGGATGATCGGATTGGGCGGCACGGAAAGCGAGAAATCGGCGTTGACCTGGATCTTCTGGCCGTCGGCCGGGACGGTGATGTGTTCGAACTTCGGTTGGGACATCATGCTCTCCATGTGGAAGACGGCGCGGTCATCGGCCGCCAGTCTTCGATAAGATATAAGATTCGTGTCGTGCATTATGCACCAGCCGTTTGCAGGCTGCTATGATTTTAGCCGCGCCAGCCCCTCCCCGAATCCTCTACTTATGCCCCTGATCCTCTTCAACAAACCGTTCCAGGTCCTGTGCCAGTTCACCCCGCAAGAGGGCCGCGAATCGCTGGCCGATTACCTCGCCATCCCGAATATTTATCCAGCCGGCCGGCTCGACGCCGACAGCGAAGGCTTGATGCTGCTGACCGACGACGGCATGCTCCAGCATAAGATCGCCCACCCCGATCACAAGGAAGCCAAGACCTACCTGGTGCAGGTCGACGGCGTGGTCGACGCCGCCGCCCTCGCTCGCCTGCAAGCTCCCATCGACCTCGGCGATTTCATCACGAAACCGTGCCGCGCGGTGCAGATCGCCGAACCCGAATGGCTATGGCCGCGAAACCCGCCGATCCGCGCGCGGGCGGACAAGCCGACCAGCTGGATCGCGATCACTTTGGAAGAGGGTAAAAACCGGCAAGTGCGGCGGATGACGGCTGCGGTGGGATTGCCGACGTTAAGATTGGTACGCAGCAGCATCGGGCCGTTTTCGCTGGCGACGCATCCATTGATGCCGGGGGAGTTTGTTGAAGTCGATGCTTGACCGCGGACTGGCACGTAGCCGGGGACTGGCACGCGCGCGACCGGCGTCCGAGCTTGCATACATTACTGATTGCGCGGTGCCTGTCCCCATTTTGATTTGCCTCGTCGCCAAATCGGGGACAGGCACCGCGCATTTCGAGCTGGTTGAAAAAGCAAACGCCGCCGCGCGCGTGCCAGTCCCCCCTGCTGCATACGAATAAAAAACCCGCTACGGCATCTCTGCCGTAGCGGGTTTTTTCGGATCGACACCTATCAAGCCAGCGTATCAATCGCCTGATTAAACGTCGCACTCGGCCGCATTGCCGCTTTCACCTTGGCCTCATCGAGCTTGTAATAACCGCCGATATCGACAGGCTTGCCCTGCACTTCCAGCAACTCGGCCACGATCTTCGCCTCGTTTTCCGTCAGCGACTTGGCCAGCGGCGCGAAGTGCGCTGCCAGTTCGGCGTCGTCCGTTTGCGCGGCCAGTTCCTGCGCCCAGTACATCGACAGATAAAACTGGCTGCCGCGGTTGTCGAGCTCACCGGTTTTCGGCGATGGCGACTTGCGGTTGTCGAGCAGCTTGCCGGTGGCGGCATCCAGCGTTTTCGCCAGGATTTTGGCCTTGGCGTTGCCGGTCTTGATGCCGAGGTCTTCGAACGAGACCGCCAGCGCCAAAAATTCGCCCAGCGAATCCCAGCGCAGGTGGTTTTCTTCGGTCAATTGCTGCACGTGTTTCGGGGCCGAACCGCCGGCGCCGGTTTCGTACATGCCGCCGCCGGCCATCAGCGGGACGATCGACAGCATCTTGGCGCTGGTGCCCAGGTCCATGATCGGGAACAGGTCGGTCAGGTAATCGCGCAGGATGTTGCCGGTCACCGAGATGGTGTCGAGGCCGCGAATCAGGCGCTCGAGGGTGTAACGCATGGCGCGCACTTGCGACATGATCTGGATGTCGAGACCGGTGGTGTCGTGATCCTTCAGGTAGGTTTTCACCTTGGTGATCAGCTCGTTTTCGTGCGGACGGTACGGATCGAGCCAGAACACGGCCGGCATGCCCGAGTTGCGCGCACGCGTCACGGCCAGCTTGACCCAGTCGCGGATCGGCGCGTCCTTGACCTGGCACATGCGCCAGATATCGCCCTCTTCGACGTTTTGCGACAACAGCACTTCGCCGGTGGCCAGGTCGGTGATGTTGGCCACGCCTGCTTCGGCGATCTCGAAGGTCTTGTCGTGCGAGCCGTATTCCTCGGCTTGCTGGGCCATCAGGCCGACGTTCGGCACGGTGCCCATGGTTTTCGGGTCGAACGCGCCATGCCACTTGCAGAAATTCAGGATTTCCTGGTAGATGCGGGCAAACGTGCTTTCCGGGATCACCGCCTTGACTTCCTTCAGGCGGCCGTCGGCGCCGTACATCTTGCCGCCGGCGCGGATCATGGCAGGCATCGAGGCGTCGACGATGACGTCGTTGGGCGAATGGAAATTGGTGATGCCCTTGGCCGAATCGACCATGGCCAGCGCCGGACGGTGTTCCTGGCAGGCGTGGATGTCGCGAATGATTTCGTCGCGCTGCGAAACCGGCAGGTCGGCGATCTTGTTGTACAGATCGGCCATGCCGTTGTTGACGTTGACGCCCAGGCTGTCGAACAGCTCACCGTGTTTCTCGAACGCTTCCTTGTAGAACATGCGCACGGCGTGGCCGAACACGATCGGGTGCGACACTTTCATCATGGTCGCCTTGACGTGCAGGGAGAACATGACGCCGGTGTTTTTCGCGTCTTCGATCTGCTCTTCATAGAACTTCAGCAAGGACTTTTTGCTCATGAACATGGAATCGATGATTTCGCCGTCCTGCAGGGCGACCTTCGGTTTGAGCACGATGGTCTTGCCGCCGGCCGTAACCAGTTCCATCTTGACGTCGCGGGCTTTCTCGATCGTCATCGACTTTTCGCCGTGATAGAAATCGCCTTCGGTCATGTGCGAGACGTGGGTGCGCGAGGCCGGCGACCATTCGCCCATCGAATGCGGGTTCTTGCGGGCGTATTCCTTGACGGCGCGCGGGGCGCGGCGGTCGGAGTTGCCTTCACGCAGGACCGGATTGACCGCCGAACCGATGCACTTGCTGTATTTGGCCTTGATGGCTTTTTCTTCGTCGGTTTTCGGCGTTGCAGGGTAGTCGGGGATGTCGTAGCCCTTTGCTTGCAATTCCTTGATGGCCGTTTCCAGCTGCGACACGGAAGCGCTGATGTTCGGCAGCTTGATGATGTTCACTTCCGGGGTCAGGGTCTTCTGGCCCAGGTCGGCAAGGGCGTCCGGCACGCGTTGCTCGGGCGTCAGGCGCTCCGGGAAGGCGGCAAGGATACGGGCGGCAACGGAAATATCGCTGGCCTCGACGGTGATGCCGGCGGCCTTGGCGAAGGTGCTGACGACTGGCAGGAAGGCGTGGGTCGCCAGCAGGGGCGCCTCGTCGGTCAGGGTATAGATGATGGTCTGATCACTGCTCATGCGCTTTTCCTTGGTAATCGCGAACCGGTCGCGATGGGTGAAACTGACAAAATGGTGCCTTTCCATGATGCTTTTGGCATCACGAATGGTCGGCGGCTATTATCCCACGCGATGTTGAATCACGTAAAAATAGAAGCGAAAAAACCCGCCGGATCGAAGATCGGGCGGGTCTTTCAAGCAAGAAACTGCCGGCGCGGAGCAGATTGCGTCCGCGCACACGATCGCAATTAAGCCGACAGTGCTTTCAGGGCAGCAGCCAGGCGGCTCTTGTGGCGAGCGGCCTTGTTCTTGTGGATGATTTTCTTGTCGGCGATGCTGTCGATTTTCGACACGGAGGTCTGGAAAATCGTGGTCGCGGCGGCTTTGTCGCCAGCCTGGATCGCTTTACGCACTGCCTTGATAGCGGTGCGCAGGGTCGAACGCTGCGACGAGTTGTGTGCGTTCTGCTTAACTGCTTGACGAGCGCGCTTGCGTGCTTGTGCGGTATTTGCCATGGAATTTCCTAAAACGGGGTCAAGTTGCGTTTGCAAACACAAGCGTTTGTCAGCACGGCCCGCCCGGTACCTGGGCGTGGACGCTGTCAAACCAGTGCCTGTCAAACAAATGTGTCTGCGTAACAGAATTCTGTACAGCCTTCGATTATAGCGGCTAATTGCGC
>JAQGNM010000518.1 GCA_028291845.1 Massilia sp.
GCGCGTCCGTCTGGCGGGCTGTTGAAATTTTGGCGTGCCTTGGCTGCGCAGGCGTTAAACTAGCGCCTTCACTTCAAGAAAGAGCAAGCCGTGCAATTCGACCAGCCCCTGTCAGAAAAAGAATTCGACGAACTCGACAAGTTCCTGCTGTCCGACCGCAATTCCGACGACGCCCTGACGATGGACACCCTGCACGGTTTCCTCACCGCCATTGCGATCGGCCCGGAGGCCATCATGCCGGCCGAGTGGCTGCCGAAGGTGTGGGGCGAAGACGGCAAGAGCGAGCCGGTGTGGAAGAATGCCAGGGAAGCCGACCGCATCTTCGAACTGATCATGCGGTTCATGAACGAAGTGGCGGTCACCTTCGAAGTGGCGCCAAAGGAATTCGAGCCCCTGTTCGTCGAGCACGAGCACGAGGGACAGACCCTGATCGACGCCGAAGCCTGGTGCTGGGGTTTCTGGGAAGGTTTGGAATTGCGCCCCGGTTCGTGGGAGCCGATTTTCACCTCCGACGCCGCCCCGCTGATGCGCCCGATCTACCTGCTGGGCGCCGACGAGATCGAGGAAGAAGAACTGAAGGACGTCGACGATCCGGTCAAGGGCCACAAGCTGGCGCTGGAAATCGAGGCGAATTTACCGGCGATCTACAAATTCTGGCTGCCGCTGCGCAAGTCGGGCGTGCAAACCCTCAAGCGCGACGAGCCGAAGGTGGGCCGCAATGACGATTGCCCTTGCGGCAGTGGCAAAAAATTCAAGAAATGCTGCGGCGCCGAGGGCACCTCGGCCGACCAGGCTTAAGTTCATCCAGGGAGCGCCCGTGAGTAAACTTTTGCCGATCGCCACCAGCATCGACCGCGACGAAGTGTTCGGCCTGCTGGCAAATCTTGCCAACCGCCACGGCTGCATCACCGGCGCCACCGGCACCGGCAAGACCGTCACCCTGCAGGTGATGGCGCAGGCGCTGTCGGACATCGGCGTGCCGGTGTTCATGGCCGACATCAAGGGCGATTTGTCCGGCATGGCCGCACCCGGCAGCACGTCGGCGAAAATGGAAGAGCGGCTGAAGATGCTGAAGGTCGAGGCGCCAGCCTGGGCCGCCAGCCCGGTCACCTTCTGGGACGTGTTCGGCGAACAAGGCCACCCGGTGCGGGCCACCGTGTCCGACCTCGGCCCGCTGCTGCTGGCACGCATGCTCAACCTCAACGACACCCAGCAAGGGGTGCTGCAGGTGGCATTCCGCATCGCCGACGACCATGGCTGGCTGCTGCTCGACAGCAAGGATTTGCGCACCCTGTTGCAACACGTGGGCGACAACGCCGCCGATTTCCGCACCAGCTACGGCAATATCTCGGCGGCCAGCATCGGCGCCATCCAGCGTAATTTGATCGGCATCGAAGAGCAAGGCGGCGACCAGTTTTTCGGCGAGCCGATGCTCGATATCGACGACCTGCTGCAAACCGATGCCAGCGGCCGCGGCATGGTCAACATCCTGGCCGCCGACAAGCTGATGAACTCGCCGCGGCTGTATGCGGTGTTTTTATTATGGCTGCTGTCGGAACTGTTCGAGCACTTGCCCGAAGTGGGCGATGTCGAGCAACCGAAACTGGTGTTTTTCTTCGACGAAGCCCACCTGCTGTTCGACGACGCCCCAAAGGCGCTGCTCGACAAGATCGAGCAGGTGGTGCGCCTGATCCGCTCGAAGGGCGTGGGCGTGTATTTCGTGACGCAAAATCCCCTCGATATTCCCGACACCGTGCTGGGCCAGCTGGGCAACCGTGTCCAGCACGCCCTGCGCGCCTACACGCCGCGCGACCAGAAAGCGGTGAAGGCGGCCGCCGACACCTTCCGGCCGAATCCCGCGCTCGATACCGCGGCGGTGATCACCGAGCTGGGCGTGGGCGAGGCGCTGGTGTCGTTTCTGGATGAAAAGGGCCGGCCGAACATCGTCGAACGCGCCTACATCCTGCCGCCGGCCTCGCGCATCGGTCCGATCGATGCGGCCACCCGGCAAGCGGCGATCGCCTCGTCGCTGGTGGCGGGGGTCTATGAAACAGCGATCGACCGCCAGTCGGCCCACGAGATGCTGACCCAGCGGGTGGCGGCGCCGCCGGCCCGGGCGCCGGCACCACCGCCAGCGCCAGCCGATGGCGGCGGTGGCTTGGGCGGCCTGGGCAGCATCGTTGGCGGACTCGGCGGCTTGTTCGGTGCTTCCAGCCGCCGCGATTCGCCAATGCAGGCGATGGTGAAGTCGGCCGCGCGCAGCATCGGCTCGCAGGTGGGGCGCGAGCTGATCCGTGGCGTGCTGGGCTCGCTGCTGAAAAAACGATAGCGCTCGACCGTTCCGTTGCAAGCAGGGATGAAAAATTTCCTGTCGCATTGACAGCTGTTACATTGTGATAGATTATGAATCACGAAGTAAGATTTCGTTAATACAATCCTGGCCAGCGCGCTGCCGCCCCCCGCTACGGGCGGATCGTTCCGACGGTCAGGTTTCCGCGCCACCCCGCTGCGCTCGTTTGCCGAATCCACAGCCGCTGTTGAACGCGCTCTTCGCGTTCACGGCCCAACTGTGCCGGCACCATACCGAGCCTTCCCATGCAAGCCTCCATTTCCCTGTATTCCGGACTGCGCACCGAGCTGCGCGGTTTCAAGCTGATGCGCGAATCGTGCAAGCTGGCCGCGCGCGCCGTCATCTACCGCCGCCAGACCACTGCCTGGCTCGAGCTGCTCAATTCTCATCCTTTATTCGCGCAGATGCTGCCGAGCTGCCCGCGCCTGGTCAACAAGATCTACCGCAACTACCTGAGCACCACGCTCGGCGTCGATGCGCGCCTGAACGCGCTGCAAACGCATTATCGAACGGTGTTCGCCAGCGGCCTGTCGCCGCTGGTGGCGCGCGCCGCCCTGGGGCCGGTGGAAATGTGCCGGCTCGATACCAGGGAAGGCTTGTCCCGCATCGAGCTGCGCGCAGCCGGCGTGCTGTGCCGTGAAGGCGAGCTGATTTTTCAACTGGTGCGCGGCGACACCTTGATTTATTCGGTCGCCTGCGCGTTCGTGCGCGACGGCTTGCAGATGATGCTTGGGGTCGGCTGCCTGCAGGGCACGCCCGGCGCCAACGCCCAGGACGGCGTGCGCGAGGCCACCCGCGCCCTGCACGGCATGCGCCCGAAAAACCTGTTGATGCGGGTGGTTCGCCAGTTCGGCCACGACCACGGTTGCGCCAGTTTGCTGTTGGTCGGAAACGCCAACCGGGTGGCCACCAACTCGATGCGCAGGGGCAAAGTGCATGCCGATTACGACAGCTTGTGGACCGAGCTCGGCGCCGTAAAGCGCGCCGACGGCGATTTTTATCTGGCCTGCGAAACCTTGCCGGCGCTCGAACTGAGCGAGATCGCCTCCAAAAAACGTTCGGAAGCAAAAAAGCGCCACCAGATGCTCGGCACCGCCATCGACGACATCGAGGCGCAGATCCGCCGCTCGCAACTGGCGCTGACGCCACTGCGCCTGGCGCCACCGCCGCTCGGCATCGCCGCCGGGGAACTCCGGCTGCGCCGTCTCGCCTGATCGCTGCAGGTGAGCCTCAGGCCGGCACGGCTTGCGGCTCTTTCAGCCGGCTTTCGTACAACGCCGCCAGCAGATCGGACTGGCTGACCATGCCGACGAATCGATCCTCGTCGTCGATGACCGGGATGTGATGCAGGCCGGAATTGGACATCAGCGGCACCAGTTCGACGATCGGGGTCTGCGCCCGCGTCGTCAGCGGCTTGGCGGTCATGATCTGCCCCACCACTTCCGGCTTGTCCGAATGGCTGCCTTCATACGGCATCAGAAAGCGGCGCAGGCGCGCCGCGAAGCTGTTGTAGGTGTCCAGTTCGCCATGGCGCAAAAAGTCGCTTTGCGCCACCACGCCGATCACCCGCCTTGCCTTGTTGAGCACCGGCAGCGCGTGCAATTGATGCCGGCGCAGCAAGGTCCAGGCGTCGTTCAGGCTGGTGCCGAATTCCACCGTCACGGCGTCCTTCGACATGATCTCGCCGCAGTTGATGATGCCAAAGCGGCGTTCATACGCCTGCATCTCGGTCGCCAGGATGATGTTTTCAAGATCGTCGCGGCTGACGTCGAGCACCTGGCCGTAGCGCTGCAACACCGCGTCGAGGTCGCTGGGGGCGAAGCCGACCCGGCTGGTCGGCGGCGGATTGCTGGTGGCATGGGTCGGCTGCAGGCTCGACTGCTGCGAATGGGGATAGCGCCGTCCCGTCAGGTTGTTGTAGGCCAGCGCGGCGGCCACCATCAGGGCGGTATTGAACGCCACCTGGACAAAGGCGAACTGGTAGCCGGCCGCATGCACGGCCGGTCCCGCCAGCACCGCCGTCAGGGCGACCGCGCCGCCGGGCGGATGCAGGCAGCGCAGCAGGAACATGCAGACGATGGCGGCGCCGGCCGCCACCGGTGCGGCCAGCACCGGGTTGCCGATCAGTCTGGCCGCAGTGACGCCGACGATCGCCGACACCACATTGCCGCCGAACACCGACCACGGCTGCGCCAGCGGGCTGGCCGGCACCCCGAACAACAACACCGCCGAGGCGCCCATCGGCGCGATCAGGAAGGTCATGCCACTGCCGTCCAGCCCACCCGCGCGCATGAGCAAAGGCGTCAGCAAGGCCGTCAACAGCAGGCCGACCAGGGCGCCGCAGCCGGCACGCACCTGTTCGGTGCGGCTGGCCGTATTCGGCCGCGGCATGAACAGCGCCAGCCAATTCCCTGTTTTGCCCTGCCGTGTGCTGCTTGCCTGCTCCGCCATCGTCCATCCTCGTCAATAGAAAGTCGCTTATTACACCATATCGGTGATTTTTCGCCCCAAATCAGTGCGAAACCTGCGACACCCGCGCGCACGCTTGGACGATTCACTGGCACGGTTCTTGATATATATTGCTGAATATTAATTGTAAAAGTCTAAAGACACTCCAGGAGATTCAGATGCAGGCCGCACCACGTATCTTCGACGAAATGCATACCCATGCCGATGGCCAGGGCGATCGCGCCGTGCGCGAACACTACCGCGAATTCGACCAATGGCTGGCGCGCCAGACCCACGAGCAGATCGAGCGCAAGCGCGCCGAAGCCGACCTGACCTTTCGCCGGGTCGGCATCACCTTTGCCGTCTACGGCGACGACGCCGGCACCGAGCGTTTGATTCCGTTCGACACCATCCCGCGCATCATTCCCGCGCACGAGTGGTCGCACCTGCAAACCGGCCTGGTGCAGCGTGTCAAAGCCCTCAATATGTTCGTGCACGATATTTATCACGGCCAGGACATCATCAAGGCCGGCTTGATCCCAGCCGCCCAGATTTACCAGAATGCCCAGTACCGCCCGGAAATGCAGGGCATCGCCGTCGCCTCCGACATTTACGCCCACATCGCCGGCGTCGACATCGTGCGTGCCGGCGAAGGCGAGTTCTATGTGCTGGAGGACAATCTGCGGGTGCCGTCCGGTGTCTCGTACATGCTGGAAGACCGCAAGATGATGATGCGGCTGTTTCCGGAACTGTTCGCGCGCAATCGCATCGCCCCGGTCGACCACTACCCCGACATGCTGCTCGACAACCTGCGATCGGTGGCGCCCAACGGCGGCAACGATCCGACCGTGGTCGTGCTGACGCCCGGCATACACAATTCAGCCTACTTCGAACACGCTTTCCTGGCCCAGCAGATGGGCGTGGAACTGGTCGAAGGCAAGGATTTGTATGTCAACGACAACGCCGTCTACATGCGTACGATCCGCGGACCGAAACGGGTCGACGTGATTTACCGCCGCATCGACGACGATTATCTCGACCCGCTGGCGTTCCGCTCCGATTCGACCCTGGGCGTGCCGGGCCTGTTGTCGGTCTACCGCGCCGGCCGCGTGACCCTGGCCAACGCCATCGGCACCGGCGTGGCCGACGACAAGTCGATTTACCCGTTCGTGCCGGACATGATCAAATTTTATCTGTCGGAAGAGCCGATTCTGAACAACGTACCCACTTACCAATGCAGGAAACCTGCCGACCTCGAGTACACGCTGGCCAATTTGAACAAGCTGGTGGTCAAGGAAGTGCATGGCGCCGGCGGCTACGGCATGCTGATCGGCCCGGCATCATCCGGCGCGCAGCTGGAGGATTTCAGGCAGCGCCTGAAAGCCAGGCCGGACGGCTACATCGCCCAGCCGACCCTGGCCCTGTCGGCCTGCCCGACCTTTGTCGAAAACGGCATAGCCCCGCGCCACATCGACCTGCGCCCGTTCGTGTTGTCCGGCAAGACCATTTCCATGGTGCCGGGCGGCCTGACCCGCGTCGCGCTGGAGAAAGACTCGCTGGTGGTCAATTCCTCGCAGGGCGGCGGTACCAAGGACACCTGGATTCTGGAGCAGCCATGCTGAGCCGCACCGCCGACCACCTGTACTGGATGGCGCGCTACACCGAGCGCGCCGAAAACACCGCCCGCATGCTCGATGTCGCCGTGCAAACCTCAATGCTGCCGCAGTCGCTGGAAGACAGCGAAGCGGGCTGGCGGGCCATGCTGGGCATTTCCGAACTGCAGGAGGAATTCGCCCGCCGCGACGGTGTCTGCAACCAGGCCGGCGTGCTCGACTTCATGGTGCGCGATCCCTCCAACCCGTCGTCGATCGCCGCCTGCCTGAAGGGCGCGCGCGACAATGCACGCGCGGTGCGCGGCAAGCTGACCACCGAGGTGTGGGAAACCACCAACACCACCTGGATTGAAATGGCGCGGCAATTGCGCCCGGGCGCCATGGAAAGCGACCCCAGCGCATTTTTCGAGTGGGTCAAATACCGCTCGCACCTGGCGCGCGGGGTCACCCTGGGCACCATGCTCAAGGACGAGGCGATGTATTTCATCGGCCTGGGCACCTTTCTGGAACGGGCCGACAACACCGCCCGCATTCTCGACGTCAAGTATCATGCCGCCGCCGAGGCCTCCTCGCAGCGCGATTTTTATTATTGGGCTGCGCTGCTGCGCTCGGTGTCGGGTTTCGAGATCTACCGCAAGGTGTACCGCGACGTCATCACCCGCGAGCGCGTCGCCGAGTTGCTGATGCTGCACCCGGACATGCCGCGTTCCTTGCTGTTTTCGATGGAACAAGTGCTGGAAAACCTGTGCGCCGTGCGCAACGACGTCTCGGCCGACACCGAGCGGCTGGCCGGCAAACTGCATGCCCAATTAAAATTCACCCGCATCGACGATATCCTGGAAGCGGGCCTGCACGACAGCCTGAGCACCTTTCTGGAGGACATCGACGCGCTGGGCCGGCGTGTCAGCCGCGATTTTCTCGTACCGCTGGGAGGCTGATCATGAAACTGTCGATCCGCCACGAAACCATTTACCGTTACGCCGCCAGCCAGGCCTACAGCATCCAGCAACTGCACGTGACGCCGCGCCTGGAAGCGCAGCAGAGCGTGCTGACCTGGAACCTGCAGGCGCCGGGCGCCATCAACGCCTATACCGACGCCTACGGCAACCGCTCGCACATGCTCACGCTCAACGAGCCGCACCGCGTGGTCGCCATCGTCGCCGAGGGCCTGGTGCAAACCACCTTGTTGCATGAAGGCCGCCTGCAAAACAGCGAACCGCTCTCGCCCCTGGTGTTTACCGTGCCGACCCGGTTGACGACGCCGACCGCGGAAATCAGCGACTACGCCGGCCGCCATCTGCTCGATGTGCGCGAGGGCCGCGCCACCACCGCCGCCGTGCTGGCGCTGGCCGAGGCGATTCACGGCAAGCTCGCCTACGTCACCGGCGCCACCAGTGTCGACACCACCGCGCACGATGCCATGCTGCTCGGCGCCGGCGTCTGCCAGGACCATGCTCACCTGTTCCTGGCCTGCTGTCATGCGATGGGCGTGCCGGCACGCTACGTCTCGGGCTACATCGACCCCGGCAGCACCGGCCACGCGGCCAGCCATGCCTGGGTCGATGCCTGGGTGGCGGACGCCGATTTCGAAGGCTGGATCAGCATCGACATCACCCATGCGCGCTTGATGACGGATGCCTATTGCCGGCTGGCGATTGGCCGCGATTATCACTCGGCGGCGCCGGTGCGCGGCAGCCGGCGCGGCGTCGGCGAAGAGACGATGACGGTCGAGGCCCTGATTGTGCCGGTATAAAATCGCTATTTCAAAAAATCTGTCGCCATCATGACTTACTGCACAGGCATGCGCCTCGACGCCGGACTGGTGTTCCTGTCCGATTCGCGCACCAACGCCGGCGTCGACCAGGTCGGCACCTTCCGCAAGATGACCGTGTTCGAACACCCCGGCGAGCGGGTGATGGTCCTGATGACCTCGGGCAACCTGTCGATTTCGCAGGCGGTGCGCGAGCACGTGTCGGCGTATGTCGCCCCCGACGGCACCACCGTGTGGAATGCGCCCAGCATGCTGGCCGCCGCCCGCATCGTCGGCGACGCCGTGCGCGAGATCCACAAGCGCGACGCCAGGGCGCTGGCTGAATTCAAGGTCGAATTCAATATCAGCATTATTTTTGGCGGCCAGGTCAAGGGTGAGCGCTGCCGCCTGTTCCAGATTTATTCAGCCGGTAATTTCATCGAATCGCACGACCAGACCACCTATTTTCAGATCGGCGAATCGAAGTACGGCAAACCGATCCTCGACCGCGTCATCAATCCGCAAACCGGGCTCGACGAAGCGGCCAAGTGCGCGCTGATTTCGATGGATTCGACCTTGCGCTCGAACATTTCGGTGGGCTTGCCGCTCGACTTGCTGGTGTACGAGGCCGACAGCCTGGCGGTGACGCGGTTTACCACCATCGACGAACGGAACCAGTATTTTCAGATGATCCGTTCGAGCTGGGCGGCGCAACTGAAGGCCGTGTTCGAAAGCATCGACGACCCCGTCTGGGACGCCGCGCCCGGCACCACCGACAACGTCTTGTGCGCGGCCAACGGCAAGGTAGCGCCGCAGCGGGTGCCGCTGCCGCCCTATCTGACCTCGGCCACCGGACCGCAAACGCCTCCTCCTCCCCTGCAGACGGTGGCGCAGGACACCACCGGCGGGCAACCGTAGCCTGCGCGCGCCAGCGCCAATTTCCCAGTTGATGTACGATCAATAACAGTATTTGATTGTTCATTTAACAAAAGGAAAAATAATGAAACGTTTTGCCATGTCGGCGATTGCCGCCGCCCTGTTGATCGGCGCGCCCGCCTTCGCCGCCGCGCCGCAGGTCAAGACCAGCGCCCCGGCCTTTTATCGCATGATGGTGGGCGACTTCGAAGTGACCGCCATCAATGACGGCACCACGCCCCTGCCGGTCGACACCTTGCTGCAAGGGGCGAGCAAGGCCGACATCACGGCGGCGCTGAAGAAAAATTTCGTGGCCGCGCCGCTGGAAACCTCCTTCAACGCCTTTCTGATCAATACCGGCAGCAAGCTGGTGCTGATCGACACCGGCGCGGCCGGCAACTTCGGCCCCAACCTCGGCAAATTCGCCGCCAATCTGAAGGCGGCCGGCTATTCTCCGGAGCAGGTCGATGAAATCTACATCACCCACATGCATCCCGACCACATCGGCGGCCTGCTGGCCGACGGCAAGGTGGTGTTTCCGAACGCCGTGGTGCGCGCGCAAAAGCAGGAGTCCGATTACTGGCTGAGCGCCGACAATATGGCGAAGACGCCGGCCAAGGCCGACTATTTCAAGACTGCCATGGCGACTTTTAACCCCTACGTCGCCAGCGGCAAATTCAAGCCGTTCGAGGGCGACGTCGAACTGGTGCCGGGCGTGAGCTCGCATTCCGGCAAGGGCCACACGCCTGGCCACGCCACCTACGTGGTGGAAAGCAAGGGGCAAAAACTGGTGCTGGTCGGCGACCTGATCCACGTGGCGCCGGTGCAGATGGCGCACCCGGAAGTGACGATCAGTTTTGACAGCGAGCAAAAGGAAGCGCTGGCCTCACGCCGCCAGGCTTTCGATGCGGCGGCACGCGCGGGCTACCTGATCGGCGGCGCGCACCTGGCGTTTCCGGGATTGGGGCACTTGCGCAAGGATGGCAAGGGGTATGACTTTGTGCCGGTGAACTTTACGCAGATTCATTAGTATGGGGGACTGGCACAAGCGCGTAAGCGCGCAGATGCCTGTCCCCTTTTCGATCTGAAGCAAAATTTAGTACCGGGGACTGGCACAAGCGCGCATGCGCGCAGATGCCTGTCCCCTTTTCGATCTGAAGCAAAGCTTGAATGTACTGGTAGGGAAAAATGGGACAGGCACCTGCGGCGCCAGTCCCCCTGCTGCTACTGCCCGCGGGGCCCCTTATCGTTCCCCTGGTGCTGCTTGATCCCGTCATTCCTATGACGCCCAGCCACCTCATCAGCCTCGGCCTTCTGCTGATTCAGCGCTGCTTCCTGCTGCGCCTGCTGTGCTTCTTTTTGCATTTTCTCGCGGGCATCGGCGGTGGTTTTGCTCATGGCTGTCTCCTGTGGGTGAAAACCCCAGACTACGCCCACCGCCACTAACAAACTGTACGGCACACCACATTACATCTTGATGAAATGCTCGCGGTAGTATTTCAGCTCTTCGATCGACTCGATGATATCGGCCAGCGCCGTGTGCTTCTGGTGCTTTTTAAAACCCGCTACCAGCTCAGGCTTCCAGCGGCGGCACAGTTCCTTCAGGGTCGACACGTCCAGGTTGCGGTAGTGGAAAAACGACTCCAGCTTCGGCATGGTGCGCGCCATGAAGCGGCGGTCCTGGCAAATGGTATTGCCGCACATCGGTGACTTGCCGGCCGGGACGTATTGACGCAGCCAGGCGATCAGCTCCGCTTCCGCCTGCTCTTCGCTGTACGTCGAGGCGCGTACCCGGTCGATCAGGCCGCTGCGGCCATGGGTGCCCTTGTTCCATGCATCCATCTTGTCGAGCGTTTCATCCGACTGGTGGATGGCGAACACGGGACCTTCAGCGATGGTGTTCAGATGCATGTCGGTGACGACGACGGCGACTTCGATGATGCGGTCGGTGTCCGGCTCCAGCCCCGTCATTTCCAGGTCGACCCAGATCAGGTTCATCTCATTCGGACGGGCAGCGGCAGGGGTGGGAACGGCGGCGTTGGTTTCAGTGGCTTGTGACATAATTCTCTCTTGGCCTAATCAATCCTGCATTTTCTCACAGGCACAGAATGTATTCACTCGCGTTTTCGGTTTTGTTCATCGCTTTCTTTTTCCTGACCCTGGGTCTGCGCTTCTGGCTGTCCAACCGCCACATCCGCCACGTGCTGGCGCACCGCGCGCAGGTGCCTGCCGAATTCGCCGCCAAAATCCCCCTCGAAGCGCACCAGAAAGCGGCCGACTATACCGTCGCCAAGACCCGTTTCGGCCTGGTTTCGCTGCTGTTTTCCAGCGCCGTGCTGATCGGTTTTACCTTGATGGGCGGCTTGCAGTGGCTGGCCATCCAGCTGGTGCCCGTCGCCGGCTTCGGCATGACGGGCCAGCTGGCGCTGCTGGCGGCGTTTGCCGTCATCTCCGGCCTGCTCGACTTGCCCTTCGATATATACCGCCAGTTCGTGCTCGAGCAACGTTTTGGTTTCAACAAGATGACCGTCAAATTGTGGCTGGCCGACCTGGTCAAGGGCACCCTGCTGGGCGCCGCCATCGGCCTGCCGTTGGCCTGGGTGGTGCTGACCCTGATGGAAAAGTCGGGCAGCCTGTGGTGGTTATACGCCTGGCTGGTCTGGAGCGGTTTTCAATTGTTGATGATGGTGCTGTTCCCGACCGTGATCGCGCCACTGTTCAACAAATTCAGTCCGCTTCAGGACGAGAGTCTGAAAACCCGCATCGAAGGCTTGATGACGCGGGTCGGCTTTGCCTCCAAGGGATTGTTCGTGATGGACGGCTCGAAACGCAGCGCCCACGGCAATGCCTATTTTTCCGGCTTTGGCGCCAACAAGCGCATCGTGTTTTTCGATACCCTGCTCGAGCGCCTGGCGCCGCAGGAAATCGAAGCCGTACTTGCCCACGAACTGGGCCACTTCAAGCTCAAGCATATCGTCAAGCGCATTGCCGTGATGTTCGCCGTCTCCCTGGGTTTTCTGGCCCTCCTCGGCTACCTGAAAGAGCAGGCCTGGTTTTACCAGGGCCTCGGCGTTGATCCTATCCTGTCGAGCAGCGCCATGGCGCTGATCCTGTTCGTGCTGGTGCTGCCGGTATTTACCTTCGTGCTGTCGCCGCTGACCTCGATCAGCTCGCGCAAGCACGAATTCGAGGCCGACGCCTTTGCCGCCACTCACGCAAACGCCAACGACCTGGTGTCGGCCCTGGTGAAAATGTACGAAGACAACGCCTCGACCCTGACACCCGATCCGCTGCACTCGGCCTTCTACGACTCGCACCCGCCGGCCTCGGTGCGCATCCGCCACCTGCACCAGGCGGCGGCATGATGCTGGGCGAACAACACTGCAGCGACCGCGCCCCGGCGCTGGACGCAGCGGCGATTACCAGCTTGCAAGCGCAGGTGCCGGCCTGGTCCATAGCCGAGCACGCCCTGCGCCGCACTTACCGCTTTCCCAACTGGCACGCCAGCCTCGACTTCGTCAACGCCGTCTCCAACATGGTCGAGCAAGAAAACCATCACCCACTGCTGACCATGACCTACACTTCCTGCGAACTGGACTTTACCACCCACTCGGCCGGCAATGCGCTGTCCCTGAACGATTTCATTTGCGCAGCCCGCGCCGACGCCATTTACCAGACCGGCCTGCCGGGGTCGGCCCAATGAGCGCGCCGACGCCCTTGACCGGCCTGATCATCGCCGCCCATGGCCGCCACTACCTGGCCGACGTCGATGGCCGCAAACTGCAATGCGTCACCCGCGGCAAGAAAACCAATATCGCCGTCGGCGACGTCGTCAATCTGAAAATGACCTCGGAAGACCAGGCGGTGATCGAATCGATCGCCGAACGCCAGACCCTGCTGTACCGCTCCGACCAATACAAATCAAAGCTGCTGGCGGCCAATCTGACGCGCCTGTTCATCGTCGTCGCCACCGAGCCGGGCTTTGCCGACGACCTGATTTCACGTTCGCTGGTGGCGGCCGAAGCGGCCGGCATCGACGCCCATTTGATTTTAAATAAAACCGACGTGGTCGACTCGCTCGACAAGGCGAGAGAACGTCTCACAACCTACACTTCGCTCGGCTACCCGCTGCACGAAGTATCGGCCCGCACCCGGCCCGAAGAAGCGGTGGCGACCCTGCTGCCGCTGCTGGCCGGCCAGTCGTCGATTTTCATCGGCCAGTCGGGCATGGGCAAGTCGTCGCTGATCAACCTGTTGGTGCCGGACGCCGACATCGCCGTGCGCGAGATATCCGCCGCGCTCGACACCGGCAAGCACACCACGACTTTTACGCGCCTGTACGATTTGCATACGCCGGAGCAGAAATCGACCATCATCGATTCCCCCGGCTTCCAGGAATTCGGCCTCTACCACCTGAGCGAAGGCATGCTCGAGCGCGCCTTTGTAGAGTTCAAACCGTATCTGGGCGGCTGCAAATTTTATAACTGCCGGCACCTGATCGAACCGCAGTGCGCGATTCTCACGGCCGTGGCGGAAGGCAAGATCGCCAAGTTTCGGCACCAGTTGTATGGCCAGTTACTTCATGAGTCGGCGCAAACCTTGTATTGAACCCCTGACCTACAGGTAGGCCAGCATAGCGGCGAGGGTCTCGATATCGCTCCACAGCTGCGTCGGCAAGCGTTCCCACTTGCCGGGTTTTTTGGTCGGCACACTCTTCGAATTGGTCAACTTTTCGACTTCCCAAGTGTCATTGTCGTCGCAGGAAAAAAAATATTGATTCAATAAGTCGCCGCTTTCAATCTTCAGGTGGCCTTCCGAAAACGTCCCGGTGCCACCGCCATCGGGCGGGAATGACAAATGGGCGGCGAGCCAGGCACCGTTGACCGCCACCTCGATCCCTTCAAGAAAAATCATGCCGGCGCCGCCGCGCGAACTGCTGACTTTTTGCGTGCCGCGACGGCGGATCTGGGTGACATTGATGGCGCCCAGATCGAAATTCGGCCAGCGCGTGCTCAAGTGAGTGAGGGTATGTATCGACACGACGACTCCTTTCTTAATAAATCAATCATATTGTCCTCAGTCCAGTATCCGTCCGCTGCGAAATGGCTGGCAATAGATTTGCGCCAAGCTATTCGCGCTGGATTTGTTTGTTGTTTTTGTGCTTGCCACGCGCTAACTTCATGGTTGGATAAGTATTTCCCATGCCGCTATGTCGAAAAGTGACAAAAGGGCCGCAAGTTTCCAATAAACACGCAATCGCCTATAATTGACAGCCAGCCGCTCTACAAGTTGCCCAGCATGCCCTCCTCCAAGTCCTCCCCGTCGATCAAGCACTTCCTGCAATTCTCCGATTTCACCCTGGCTGAATTCGAGTATGTGATCGCGCGTGCCGCTGTGATCAAGCGCAAGTTCAAGAATTACGAGATCTATCACCCGCTGGTCGACCGTACCCTGGTGATGGTGTTCGAGAAAAGTTCGACGCGCACGCGCCTGTCCTTTGAAGCCGGCATGCACCAGCTGGGCGGCGCCGCCATTTATCTGAATACGCGCGACAGCCAGCTCGGCCGCGGCGAGCCGGTGGAAGACGCCGGCCAGGTGATGAGCCGCATGTGCGACATCATCATGGTGAGAACATTCGGCCAGGACATCATCGAGCGTTTCGCCGCCAATTCGCGCGTGCCGGTGATTAATGGTTTGACCAACGAGCACCACCCTTGCCAGGTACTGGCCGATATCTTTACCTATGTCGAACAGCGCGGCTCGATCGCCGGCAAGACGGTGGCGTGGATCGGCGACGCCAACAACATGCTGTACTCGTGGCTGCAGGCAGCCGAAGTGTTCGGTTTCCACTTGAATGTGTCGACCCCGCCCGGCTACGACATCGACATGGCGCAAGTGTCGACCAAGCGTTTCACCCAGTTCGCCAATCCTTCGGACGCCTGTCAAGGCGCGCACCTGGTCACCACCGATGTGTGGACCAGCATGGGTTACGAAAAAGAAAACGCAGAAAGAGTCAAAGCCTTCGAGGGTTTTATCGTCGATGCGGCGAAAATGGCGCGCGCCACGCCGGACGCCCTGTTCATGCACTGCCTGCCGGCCCACCGCGGCGAGGAAGTCGCGGCCGAGGTCATCGACGGCCCGCAGTCGGTGGTGTGGGATGAGGCGGAAAACCGCTTGCACGTGCAAAAGGCGCTGATCGAATACCTGCTGCTGGGACAGATTGCAGAAGCATAAGAATCACTTTGTAATTATTGGAAATCACCATGAGCGATATCAAAAAAGTCGTCCTCGCCTATTCGGGCGGCCTCGACACTTCCGTCATCCTGAAATGGCTGCAAGATAACTACGGTTGCGAGATCGTCACCTTCACGGCCGATCTGGGCCAGGGCGAAGAACTGGAACCGGCGCGCGCCAAGGCCATCAAGTTCGGCATCAAGCCTGAAAACATCTATATCGACGACGTGCGCGAAGAATTCGTGCGCGACTTCGTCTTTCCGATGTTCCGCGCCAACACCGTGTACGAAGGCGAATACCTGCTGGGCACCTCGATCGCCCGCCCGCTGATCGCCAAGCGCCTGATCGAAATCGCCAATCAAACCGGCGCCGACGCCATCTCGCACGGCGCCACCGGCAAGGGCAATGACCAGGTGCGTTTCGAACTGGGCGCCTATGCCTTGAAACCGGACGTCAAGATCATCGCCCCGTGGCGCGAGTGGGACCTGCTGTCGCGTGAAAAACTGTTGAAATACGCGGAAGACGCCGGCATCGCCGTCGACATGAAGCACAAGAACGGCGGCGCGCCATATTCCATGGACGCCAACCTGCTGCACATCTCGTTCGAAGGGCGCCACCTGGAAAACCCCAGCGCCGAAGCCGAGGAAAGCATGTGGCGCTGGTCGGTCAGCCCGGAGAACGCGCCGGATGCGGCCGAATACCTCGACCTCGAATACGAAAAAGGCGACATCGTTGCCGTGAATGGCGTGCGGATGTCGCCGGCCCAGGTCTTGACCGAGCTGAACCGCCTGGGCGGCAAGCATGGCATCGGCCGTCTCGACCTGGTGGAAAACCGTTATGTCGGCATGAAGTCGCGCGGCTGCTACGAAACCCCGGGCGGCACCATCATGTTGAAAGGCCACCGCGCCATCGAATCGATCACCCTGGACCGCGAAGTGGCCCACTTGAAAGACGACCTGATGCCGCGCTACGCCTCGATGATCTACAACGGCTACTGGTGGTCGCCCGAGCGCGTCGCCATCCAGACCTTGATCGACCACACGCAAGCGACGGTCAATGGCTGGGTTCGTATCAAGCTGTACAAGGGCAACGTCATCGTCGTCTCGCGCGATTCGAAAACCGATTCGCTGTTCGACATGAACATCGCCACGTTCGACGAAGACGGCGGCGTCTACAACCAGGCCGACGCCGGCGGTTTCATCAAGCTCAACGCCCTGCGCATGCGCATCGCCGCCAAGGCCCGCACCAAGCGCGGCCAATAAGCATTTTTAGCGAAATCAAAGCCGCCTGCGGGCGGCTTTTTTTCGCTTTGCATTTCGCCAACAAATGTGAAATCCTCCCATAGCCATACGACAAAATGGTACATTGACGGCGATCAACTAAGCAGAGCGCGCGGAAAGACCACCCTCATGTTCAAAGACCTCAGCATCAAAACCAAGATCACCGTCGGACTCGGCGCCATCGCCAGCTTGTTTCTGATCCTGCTCGTTCTTGCGTATAACAATTTCTCCAAATTGTCCGATGCGAACCGCTGGGACCGCCATACCCTGGAGGTGCTGCTCGAGACCAACAAGATCACCACGTCGGTGCTGCAAGTGCAGACCGCCACGCGCGGCTTTATGTTGACCGGCAATGAATCTCTCGTCGAGCCGATCAGCAAGGAAGAGGCGCAGGCACGCGCCCACCTTGAAAAAGTGCGTCAGCTGACCAGCGACAACCGTAACCAGCAGGAGCGCGTGCGCCGCCTCGAACCGATGATCAACGACTGGATCAGCAAGGTGATCGAGCCGCTGATCGTCAAGCGCCGCGAATTGAACAAGACGGTCGGCATGACCCAGCAGGTCGCCAGTGCCGCCGATGTGCTCAACGGCGCCCGCACCGTGGCCGACATCCGCGCCCTGATCGCCGAAATCGGCGACGAAGAATCGCGCCTGCTGGCCGCGCGCTCGGTCGAATCGGCCAGCTTGCAGCAGTCGATGTTCCTGCTGCTGTCGGCCGGCGGCGCCTTTTGCCTGGCGCTCACCGGCCTGATCGGCTACCTGCTGGTGAGCGCCCTGCTGACGCCGCTCAACCGCCTGACCGACGCGGTCGGGCGCATCGCCGCCGGCGAGCAGTCGGCGCGCGCCGAGGTGACCGCCAACGACGAACTGGGCAAGGTGGCCGGTGAATTCAACCGCATGGCCCAGGCCATCCAGGACAGCCAGGCCAAGGAACTGGCGGCGACCAACATGCTGCGCGCCAAGGTGGACTCGCTGCTCGACGTGGTGTCGAAAGCGGCGTCGGGCGACTTGACCGGCAGCGTGACGGTGGAAGGAAACGACGCCATCGGCCTGCTCGGCAATGGCTTGAAGCGCATGTTCGACAATCTGCGCGGCCTGCTCAACAACGTGCAGAAGGCCGGCATCCAGGTGACCACCTCGGCCACCGAGATCGCCGCCTCGGCCAAGCAGCAGGAAGCGACCGGCATCGAACAGGCCCAGACCAGCGTCGAAATCCTCTCGACCACCAAGGAGATTTCGGCCAACACCACCCAGCTGCTGCGCACCATGGAAGAGGCCACCGCGGTGGCCGACTTCACCACCAACGCCACCGCCGAAGCGCAGACCAATCTGCGCCGCATGGACGTGACGATGCAGCACATGGTGTCGGCCACCGATTCGATCAACGCCAAACTGGCGGCGCTGTCGGAAAAGGCCAGCAACATCAACGGCGTGCTCATCACGATCACCAAGGTGGCCGATCAAACCAATATCCTTTCGCTCAACGCCGCCATCGAAGCGGAAAAAGCGGGCGACGCCGGACGCGGTTTTTCGGTGGTGGCGACAGAAATCCGCCGCCTGGCCGACCAGACCTCGGTATCGACCTGGGACATCGACCAGATGTTGAAAGAGATGCAGTCGGCGGTGTCGGCCTCGGTCATGGGCATGGACAAATTTTCGGAAGAGATCCGCCGCAGCGTGGGCGAAGTGCGGCAGGTGACGGAACAGCTGTCGTCGGTGATGGACCAGGTGCAAAAGCTGGCCCCGCAGTTCGACCTGGTGCTGCAGGGGATGCAGTCGCAGGCGGTGGGCGCCTCGCAAATTTCGGACACCATGCTGCAGCTGAACGACGCCACCCAGCAGACCGTCGAATCGCTGAAAGCCACCAGCGAAGCGGTGCACCAGCTGCAGTACGCGGCGGGCGACCTGCAATCGTCGGTGGCGACGTTTTCGGTCAACAGTTAAGCAGCCATGAAAGTGCTGGCGTTTACCATCGGTGCCGACCGCTACGGCTTGCCCTTGCAGGCGGTCGCCCGCGTGCTGCCGGCGATGGCGCTCAAGCTGATTCCGGGCGCGCCCGATTTCGTGGCTGGCCTGATGGATTTGCACGGCACGCCGGTGCCGGTGCTGGACGTCTCGCGTCTTGCCGGGCTGGTTGTCGAGCAGGTCTGGCTGGACTCGAGGATCGTGCTGATCGACTACGTGATCGACCACATGAGCGAGCACACCGCCGACAGCGGCGCGACGCGCCAGCTCGGCCTGCTGGTCGAACACGTGGCCGGCATCGAAAACGTGGCCGACGCCGCGCTGCAAGATCCGGGCATCGACGGCGCGCCCTTCCTCGGCCCGGTCGCCGCCTCGCTGCAGATCGTCGACGTGGCGCAGCTGCTGGCGCCGGACGTGCGCGCGCTGCTGTTCCCGCGCGACGCCGTGCCGGCGACCGGAGCGCTTGCATGAACGTGCTGGACCAGGGACTCGCCAACAACGGCGCGCGGGCGCAGGCACTGCTGCAAAAGGCCTGCGGCCTGCAGGTGAGCGCCAGCGCCGCCGAGCGCGCGGTGCGCGAGCGCATGGCCGCACGCGGCGCGCCGGACCCGTTCGACCCCGCCGCCGCCGCCGACTACCTCGACCACTTGAGCGGGCCGGAGCTGGCCGCCCTGATCGAACTGGTGGTGGTGCCGGAGTCGTGGATGTACCGCGACCCCGACGCCTTTGCCGCCGCCACCGGATTTGTCCGGCAGCGGCTGCTGCAACGACCGCAGCGCCAGGTGCGCATCCTGTCCCTGCCCTGCGCCGGCGGCGAAGAGCCGTACACGATGGCGATGGCGCTGCATGACGCCGGGGTGCCGGCGCCGTCCTACCGCATCGACGCCATGGATTTGTCGAGCGTTGCGCTGGAGCGCGCGCGCGCCGGCTGGTACACCAAAAATGCGTTTCGCGGCCGTTCGCTGGAGTTTCGCGAACGGCACTTCAGCGTGGCGGGCAATGGCTACCAGATCCATCGCGCCTTGCGCGACCAGGTCACCTTCATGCAGGCGAACATCCTCGCCATCGACACCGACGCCGGCGCCGGCCGTTACGACGTGATTTTCTGCCGCAATCTGCTGATCTACTTCGACGCCCCCACCACCGCCGCCGCGGTCACGGTGCTGCGCACCCTGCTGGCCGACGACGGCATGCTGCTGAGCGGTTACGCCGAAGTGCCGGCGTTTTGCGCCAACGGTTTCCAGCCGCTGCGCCTGCCGGGTGCGTTCGCGCTGCAAAAGGCGGCCGAGACGGCGCCCTCCGCCTGCCTGCCCATCGAGCCTGGCCGCGCGCCCCT
>JAQGNM010000547.1 GCA_028291845.1 Massilia sp.
AGCACGTGGCCGCGCACCTCCTTGTCGCCGCTGCTGGACGGCATCGGCAAGGGCCAGGCGCGCAGGGTGGCGGCGTCGACGTTGATGCAGTGGCTGCTGGACGATGGTGTTTTCATCGGACCGGGCCGCCTACGCTTTCGGAGCAGCGGGCACATCTTTGGAGACCGTGACCGGGGTGCCTGCCGCTTCCAGCGGAGCGACAAAATTGACTTGATCGAGCACCAGCTTGCCGCGCTTGCCGGCGGCCGGGTCGAAACGGTAGGACGTGACCGAACAGTTCGGCACGTCGCCGAGCCGGTCGTATTCGAGGATGGTGGCTTCGTCGAGCCGCTCGAGCAGGTAGCGGAAGCAGTTGACGGTGACCTGGTGGCCGACGATCAGCACGCGTTCCTGGGCGAACTCGCGGGTGATGGTGTCCAATAAACTGCGCAGGCGCAGGATGACGTCGCACCAGCTCTCGCCGCCGGGCGGGCGGAAATAGAATTTGCCGACGTGCTGGCGCTGCTTGTAGAGGTCGGGGTATTGTTCGGCGATGCCATGGGTGGTGAGGCGGTCGAGGATGCCGAATTCCTTTTCGCGCAGGCGCTCGTCGACGGTGGCAGAGAGCAACTTGTCGCGGCCGATGCCGGCCTTGACGATGCGGGCCGTGTCGGCCGCGCGCAGGTAGGGCGAATGCAGCACCACGTTGGGCTGCTGGTCCGCCGGCAGGGCGGCGAACCAGTCCGCCAGCGCGTGCGATTGTTGTTTGCCGAGCTCGGACAAGGGCACGTCGACATCACGCTCGGCAATGTCGATCATCATGCCTTTGGCCGCCTCGGCGGCGTCGCGCGCCACGTTGCCGGCGCTTTGCCCGTGGCGCACCAGCCAGATTTGTTGCGGCCACTTTTGTGCCATCGACATCGCCATTGCAAACTCGCCCACTCGTTATCAAGAGTTCATGATAAACGGATTGCCGAGGTCATCCCCGCACGTTACCGTAAGTCAACCGCGCCGGCTCAGGCGACCAGTTGCTCGCTGTCGAGTTCGACTTCGTGGTCATTATTGAACACCGCCATATCAGTCTCGCCCATCAGCCGGCTGGTGATGGTGCCGGCGGTGATCGAACCGCTCACGTTCAATGCCGTGCGCCCCATGTCGATCAGCGGCTCGATGGAAATGAGCAGACCGGCCAGCGCCACCGGCAGGTTCATTGCCGACAGCACGATCAAGGCGGCGAAAGTGGCGCCGCCGCCGACCCCTGCCACCCCGACCGAGCCGATGGTGATCACGCCCACCAGCTGGGCGATGAACGGCAAGGTGAATGGATCGATGCCGACGGTGGGGGCGATCATCACCGCCAGCATGGCCGGATAGATGCCGGCGCAACCGTTCTGGCCGATGGTGGCGCCGAACGAGGCGGCAAAGTTGGCGATGCCTTCGGGCGTACCCAGGCGCGCCGTTTGCGTTTGCACGCTCATCGGGATGGCGCCGGCGCTGCTGCGCGAGGTGAAGGCGAACGCCAGCACCGGGAAGATCTTTTGCACGTAGCGGCGCGGATTCAATCCCACCGTGGCGATCAGCACCAGGTGCACACAGAACATCAGCAGCAGGGCGCTGTAGGATGCCGCCACAAAACTGATCAATTTTAAAATGTCGGCGATGCTCGACTCCGACACCACCTGGGTCATCAGGGCGAACACGCCATATGGTGTCAGGCGCAACACCAGCGTTACCATGCGCATCACGATGACGTGGGCGACCTTGATGAAATGGGCAAACGACGCGAAGATTTCCGGCTGCTTGACGGCGATGCCGGTGGCCGCGATGCCGACGAAAATCGAAAACAACACCACCGCAATGGTCGAGGTTTTACGGGCGCCGGTCATGTCGAGGAAGGGATTGGCCGGTATGAAGCTGAGAATCATCGACGGCAGCGAAATCGCAGTGGCGTCGGGCAGCTTGCCCTGCAAATAGGTGCCGCGCGCCAGCTCGGCCGCGCTTGAGGTCAGGCCGACCGCGGTCAGGCCGAACAGTTTCGCCATCAGGATGCCGATCAGCGCTGCCACCATGGTAGTGGCCATCAGGGTGCCGATGGTCATCATGCTGATCTTGCCCAAGGAGGTGGCGTCCTTCAGTTTCAAGATCGCCGAGATGATCGACACCATGATCAAGGGCATGATGATCATCTGCAGCAGCTTGACGTAGCCGGTGCCGGCGATGTCGAGGTAGGCGCTGGTCTGCGCCACCACCGGCGAGGCCGCGCCATACACGGCCTGGATAGCGGCGCCGAGCAGCACGCCGACCCCCATTCCGGTGAATACCCGGGTGGTAAATGAAACGTGGGCAGCTTGCATGCGGTACAACGCGAAGCAGACGGCCAGCGCCACCGCGAGGTTCAGAATCAGCGGAATATTCATGGGTTCCTTCAAGGGCGGGCACGGCGTATTGCAGTGCGTCATTGCATTTTATATAGGTTTGGGCGCGCCTGCAGGGCCGCCCGCCCATTCGCGGCGGGCGCCGCAGCCTGTATTTACCTGGTGTTTATACGGTGCGCTGCCAATAGCCGACGTCGCGCCACTGGCCGAATTTGAAGCCGACTTCCCTGAAATGCGCAACCTTCTCGAAACCGAGCTTTTCGTGGAGGGCAATGCTGGCGGCATTCGGCAAGGCGATGCCGCCGATGGCCAGATGCACGCCGGCTTGCCGCAAGCGCTCAAGCAGGGCGGCGTACAGCATCGAACCGAGTCCCTGGCCGGCCGCCTCGGAGGCCAGGTACACCGAGCTTTCCACCGAAAAGCGGTAGGCGTGGCGCACCCGCCACTTGGTGGCATAGGCGTAGCCCAGCACCACGCCGTCGCGCTGCGCCACCAGCCAGGGCAGGCCGGCCGCCTGCACCTCGGCGATGCGCTGCGCCATGCTGTCGACGCCAACCGCTTCCTCCTCGAAGCTGATGGTCGAGTGCAGCACGTAATGATTGTAGATGGCGGCGATGGCGGCGGCGTCGCTGGCGCCGGCCTCGCGCAATAGTGCTGCTGGCGCGGTCATGCCGCGGCGCGCGCCAGGCGGTGGGTTTGGTGGTGTTTGTTCATGCTCGTTCTCCTATTGATGTGATGGCTTATTAGACGCAATTTGCCCGGCAGTTGCAAGCCTGCAGGCGCCGGTTTTGTTGTCGCGGTAGCGATTCAATTGGCACGCAAAAACAATATCTTTTCTGGACTGGAACCTTCCGATCGGAAGACCACTCTGATCTGATCCTTCGCAAACGGCGGCGTTTGCCGACTGCGCCGGTGGCGCGGCCCCGGGCCATCATGGAGTGATGACGCGCGAGCCGCATGCCAGCTTCTTGCGCTTTTTTATAACTATTTATAACCGTTTATAACCATCAGGGAGACCTTCCAATGCCTGCCATCGACAAGCAAGTAAATCATTTACCGATCCAGCGGCGCGGCCCGGCCGCGCTGGTGGCCGCCGTGGCCATGGTTGCGCTGGGCGCAGCCATCGTGCCGGCGCTGGCGCAGGACGGCGTGGCCGCGGCGGCCACGGCGCCGCCGCTGCGCTACCGCGTCGTCAACCTGGGTACCGGCGAGTTGACCCGCCTGCCGGTCATCAATGCCAGCGGCCAGGTGGCGTTCTCGCTATTTGACGGCGGCGCGCCGCTGGCAGCGTTTTTCGACGGCAGAAAGGTGGTGCCGCTGGGTACGCTGGGCGGCTTGGAGACCTATGCCAGCGCCCTCAACGACAGCGGCCAGGTCACCGGCTTTTCCACCCGCGACAACAGCCCGGTGCCGCGCTTCGGCGCGTTCCGCTGGTCGGCAGCCACCGGCATGATCGACATCGGTACTCTCAACGGCGGCTCGAGCAGCGGCAACGCCATCAACAACAAGGGAGAGGTGGCAGGCAATTCCGGCGCGGCTCTCGAACCGCCACATGCGTTTCGCTGGAATAGCACCAGCGGCATCGAATATCTCGGCAGCCTGTCCGGCGACCTGTCGTCGGCGGTGGCGATCAATGACAGCGGCCTGATCGCCGGCTTTTCCAACGCCGCCAGCGGCGACGCCCACAGTTTCGTCTGGACC
This sequence comes from Massilia sp., assembly GCA_028291845.1. Lineage (GTDB taxonomy): Bacteria > Pseudomonadota > Gammaproteobacteria > Burkholderiales > Burkholderiaceae_D > JAFCUW01. The sequence goes on from JAQGNM010000547.1 coordinate 4,056, forward strand.
CGGCGCAATGGCATCGAAGATATCGGCACCCTCGGCGGCGCCTTTTCCTATCCGCAGGCAGTCGGTGCGCGCGGCGAAGTGGCCGGCTATTCCTACACCGCGGCCGGTCACTACCGCGCTTATTTGTGGACCCGCGCCGGCGGCATGCGCGACCTCGGTGCGCCCGGTGGCGTCGATTCCTTCGTGCTGGCCATGAGTCCGCAGGCGCATATCGCCGGCGTCATCAATCTCACTTCCGGCAACCAGCATGCGATGGCCTGGACCGCCAGCGCCGGCATGGTCGATCTGGGCACCTTCGGCGGCGCCGGCTCGCGCGCCGCCTCGGTCAATAATCTGGGCCAGGTGGTCGGCTGGGCGCTCGATAAAAACCAGGCCATGCGCGCCTTCAGCTGGAACCGCGGCCAGGCGCTGGCCGACCTGAACGGCCGCCTGGTCAATGCGCCGGCCGGACTGGTGCTCGAATCGGCCGACGCCGTGTCCGACAACGGCGCCATTGTCGCCAGCTCGAACGCCGGCCTGGTGCTGTTGCGCCCGGTCGGACAGGACAGCTTGCCGGCGCCGGTGGTCGGGCCGGTCCAGGCGCCCGCCCTGCTGCGCGCCGGCGCCGCCGCCAGCGTGTCGGTGGCGTTTACCGACGCCCAGCCCAGCGATATTCACCGGGTGACGCTCGACTGGGGCGACGCCAGCATGGAGACGGCCATCGTGACCGAGCGCGGCGGCGCCGGCAGCGCCAGCGCCAGCCACGTCTACCGCGAAGCGGGCGTGTACGGCATCCGCGCCAGGGTCACCGACAGTGCCGGCAACAGCACCACGGTGCGGCGCGAGGTGGTGGTCGAGGCCGCCAGCCAGAAGGCCGCCGGCAGCGGCCGCGTGCTGGCGCCGGCGGGCGCCGACCGCCACGCGCCGCAGCAGGCCGGACCGGCATGGTTCAGCTTTGTCGCGCCGGGTGCGCAGGCGTCCGGCGGCAAGCTGTACTTCAATACCACGCGGCTGGACTTCCAAAGTACCGCCATGAGCGCGGCGCCGGCAGGGGCGGCAGCGTTGTCGGCTTCCGCAGGCGGGCAAGCGTGGCAACTGAGCGGCACCGGCAAGCTCAACGGCAAGGACGGCTACCGCTACGCCTTGACGGTCGCCAGCGGCGCGCAGGGGCAGTTTGGTTTGCGCATCTGGCACAGCGATCCGGTGACGCGCGCCGAGGTGGTCGACTTCGACAACGGCCAGGCGCCGGCGGCGGCGCGCGGCACGACGCTGGTGCAGGGCGCCATCGCGGTGTCGCGGTAAGTCGGCATGCCCGCTGTAAGCCGGCGTGCCTGACATCGGTGGTCGTAGAACGGCGCGGCAATCGCTATGAGCTGCAATCAATACGAGCAGCTTGCCGCGCCGATGCAGTTTCAGGTGACGCCGGACGGATGAACTTGTAATCTACTGGTGTAGCAATTAACTTCACGACCTGGAACCCCATGAACCGTCACATCACCCTGTACTACGCT
>JAQGNM010000569.1 GCA_028291845.1 Massilia sp.
GAGGCGGCCAGCACCCACGAGGATTTATTGCGCCTGCAGGAAAAGATGAACGCCTTGCTCGGCATCCGCTTGACTATCCTGCCCGGCGCCAATGAAGTGCGCACGGTGCGCGGATTTCAGGTCGAGCTGGCCGACTTGCCGGGCCTGTGCCGCAAGACCCGCCAGGCGATTCCCGCCGCCGTGCGGCGTTGCCTCGACCAGCATCCCGAAATCGCCTTTGCCATCCTCGACGCCCACGATCTGTTTGCCCAACCTTCCAAGCCGACACCATGACCGCCATTCCGATCGCGCCGCACGCAGCAGCGCTCCCACACACAGCACCGCTTCACATCGTCACCCCTTTGCTCGAATCGCCCGCCATGTCGGTGCAAGGGCGCGCGGTCTGGCTGAAAATGGATGCGCTGCAGCCAGCCGGCTCGTTTAAAAACCGCGGCATCGGCTACGCCTGCGGCGTCTACGCCAGCCGCGGCGCCAACCGTTTTGTGTCGTCCTCCGGTGGCAATGCCGGCATTGCCTGTGCCTATGCCGGGCGCAAACTCGGCATCGCCGTCATCGTGGTGGTGCCGGAGACGGCCTCGCCTCGCGCCATCGAGCTGATTCGCCGCGAACAGGCCGACGTCATCGTGCATGGCGCCTCGTTCCAGGAAGCCAATCAGTACGCGCAATCGCTGCTGCGCCCGCTCGACGCCTTCATCCACCCCTTCGACGACCCCTTGCTGTGGGAAGGGCATGCCGGCATGATCGACGAGGTCGCCGCGGCCGGCGTGAAGCCCGACGCGGTGGTGCTGTCGGTCGGCGGCGGCGGTTTGTTGTGCGGGGTGGTGGAGGGTTTGCGCCGCCAGGGCTGGCATGAGGTACCGGTGATCGCGGTGGAGACGGCTGGCGCCGATTCGCTGGCGGCGGCGCTGGCGGCCGGCGAGCCGGTGACCTTGCCCTGCATCACCAGCATCGCCACCTCGCTGGGCGCACGCAAGGTGGCACAGGCCGCCTTCGATGCAGCCACATCGCATCCGGTGAGCAGCCGCGTGGTGACGGACGGCGCCGCGGTGGCGGCCTGCCTGCGCTTCATCGACGACCACCGGGTGGTGGTCGAGCCGGCGTGCGGCGCGGCGCTGGCGGTGGCCTACGACGGCGCCGCCCTGGACGGTTTCAAGAACGTGCTGGTGATCGTGTGCGGCGGCGTGACGGCCACCACGGCGCAATTGAACGCATGGGCGGCGCAATTGCCGGCCTAGTCATCAGGCACCCGGCAGCAGGCAGCAGGCAGCAGCGTTGCGCCGCCGCCCGGCTTATTTGCCGTCGCTGGTGCTGCCGCCCACCGTCGCGCTGCCGCCCTTCACCGCCAAGGCCGCCGCCGCATCGCTTAGCAGGGGGACTGGAACCGCAAGGTGCCTGTCCCATGCTTGCAATCCACATTGGCGTTCGGGACGATCACGCTTCACCGAACGGTAATTAGCGCCCAGCCGGTTTATTTGCCGTCGCTGGTGCTGCCACCCACCGTGGCGCTGCCGCCTTTGACCGCCGGGGCTGCGGCCGCATCGCTCGCCGCCAGGGTCATGGTGCTTTGCTTTCTCGGCTCGTCGTCGCGCCACACCACGTTGCTGTCGACTGAATACAGGCGGCAGCGCTGCCCGCCCTTGGCCTCGCAGGTGGCCAGCGCACGCACGTCCGGGTCTTCGCCATCTTCCGCCCAGCACCAGGCGCCGTTGGCCGACACCGCGAAGGCGCGCGGGCTCAGTTTGCTCAAATATTCGCGGTACGCCAGCTTGCCGGCCTCGCGCAGGAACGGCACGGCGTCGACATCCTCGATCGGCGCGAAATCGCTTTTCGGGATCGACGGCGCCGGCGCCACCGCGTACAGCTCGGTGGTCGGCATGCCGATGCGTTTGAGGAACTGTTCAGTCTCTCCCCACCAGATTTTCTCGCCATCGCGGCTGCCGATCAGACCGTGCGCATCGCGCCGGAAGGCGCCGTATTCCACCAGTTTCGCCTCGCCGCCGGCACGCACGTAAGCATCGTGCATGCGACCCACCAGTTCCGGATTGAACAGCGAATCGTTCTCGCCGTACATCCACAGCGAGGGCAGGGTGTTGGTGCCGCCGTAGGTCGCCATGGCGCGCACCAGTTCGGAGCGCCAGTCGCAGCGGTTGGTGTTGTCGCGCAAGCCGCCGGCAAAATTGATCAGGCCGCGCACACCCGGCACATTCTGGCTGCCCATGGCGATGGTCGCCAGTCCGCCATACGACTGCCCGGCGACGACAATGCGCTCGCTGTCGACGAACGGCAGCTTGCGGGCGAAATCAAGCGCGTCGCGCACGTCGCTGGCCTGGCCCAGGCCGTTGGCGGTCATGTTGCAGCCATATTCGACATAGCGTCCGCTCGAGCCGGCGAAGCCGCGCCGCATCGGCACCATCACCGCGTAGCCGCGCTTGACGAAGGCGGTCGCCATGTAGATGAAACGGTCGCGCGCCTGGCGGCTGGGGGCGCCGGCGTCCTTGCCGTGATTGATGATCACCAGCGGAAACGGGCCCGGCCCGTCCGGCCTGAATACCGTGGTTTGCAAACGTACACGCCCGCCTTTTCCGGCGGGTACCTGAAGGATCTGCTCATTCAGGCGATAATCGAGCAGCTGCACATGCTCTGCGGCCAGGGTCGGCAGTAATGTCAGGCAGACAATGAAGCCCAAAGTGGTGTTGCGAACAGAAGGAAGGACGCGAACCATAGCAATATAGACACCGTGCTGAGGATAATTTCCGGCTGGAATAATTTTATTCTAAGCAGCCACAATTTCCAGAGCAATACCCTATTGCTAATACTCTTCAGTAATTTTTCGTGCATTGACAGAACAATAAATCTTGAACACTTGATGAGCCCGCGGCAACTGACATTCCCTTATAAATTTCCCTATTTCGGATTGGTTCGATGAGCAAGTACGCGCCGATCGAATGGGCGCCCGATGAAAAGCCGATGCTGCCAGGCTCGCCATCGACGCCGAATCATCCGACTTGGTTGCGCATTTGCTATTTGTTGGTCGGCATTCTGGTAAGCCTGACGGGCGGCCTGGGCAACGCCCTGGTGTCGGTCAACCTGATCGCCCTGCAGGGCAGCCTGGCCGCCTACGCCACGGAAACGGCATGGTTGCCGGCTGCCTATGTGATGACCAATGTGTCGATGAATTTACTGCTGGTCAAATTCCGCCAGCAATTCGGCCTGCGTCTGTTCACCGAGTTTTTCCTGATCGTGTACGCGCTGGTCACCTTCGCCCACTTGTTCGTGCACGATTTGTATTCGGCCATCGCGGTGCGCGCCGCCCACGGCATGGTCGGCGCGGCCTTGTCCACCCTCGGCCTGTATTACATCCTGCAGGCGTTTCCGAAAGTGATACGCCTGCGCGGACTGGTGGTGGCGGTCGGGGTCGGCCAACTGGCGCTGCCGATGGCGTATATTTTTTCCACCGAATTGCTGGAATTTGCCGAGTGGCGCGGCCTGTATCTGTTCGAACTGGGCCTGACCTTGCTGGCGCTCGGCTGTGTGCTGATGCTGAAACTGCCGCCGGGCGACCGCATCAAGGCCTTCGAGAAAATGGATTTCGTCACCTTCGGCCTGTTCGCGCCCGGGATGGCGCTGCTGTGCGCGGCGCTCACCTTCGGCAGGTTGCTGTGGTGGTTCGAAACGCCGTGGATCGGCTGGGCGCTGGCGGGCTCGATCGCCTTGCTGGCCGCCGCCATCTGCGTCGAGCACAATCGTACGCGACCGTTGCTCAACACGCGCTGGCTGGCCAGCGCCGACATCGTGCGGCTGGTGCTGTCGATGATCCTGATCCGCGTGGTGCTGTCGGAGCAGGGCACCGGCGCGGTCGGTTTTCTGCGCGCTGTCGGCTTGTCGAACGACCAGATGCAGACCCTGTTCATCATCGTGCTGGCGGCGACGATTGCCGGCATCTTGTTGAGCTCGCTTACCTTGTCGCCCACCCATCTGACCGCGCCGGTGGTGTTCGCCCTGCTGCTGATGGCGGCCGGCGCCTGGCTCGATGCGCGCGCCAGCAGCATCACCCGCCCCGAGCAGATGTATTTCAGCCAGGCGCTGTTGGCCTTCGGCGGCGCTTTTTTTATCGGACCCTCGCTGATCTCGCTGATCGGCGGCGTCATCGCCAACCCTGCCAATCTGATCAGCTTTTCGGTGATCTTCGGCCTCAGCCAGAACCTCGGCGGCCTGATTGGCTCGGCGCTGCTTGGCACCTTTCAAGTGGCGCGCGAAAAATTTCATTCGAGCTTGCTGGTCGAGCATTTGAGCGGCCTCGATCCGCTGGTGGCGGCGCGCATCCAGTCGGGCGCCGCCGCTTACGGCGGCCTGCTGCCGGACCCGGCCGCGCGCACCGGGCGCAGCCTGGCCGCGCTGTCCGCCACCGCCACCCGCGAAGCGAACGTGCTCGCCTACAACGACGTGTTCCTTCTTATCTGCATCATCGCGCTGACCACCGCCGCCTGGATTTTCCTGCACGCGGTCTGGCTGTACTTCAACACGCCAGCGCCAGTCAGCGCGCCGCCGTCCACCACCGAACCTGTAACGGATTGACATGAAAGCACCACTGCCCCCCGCCACGCCACGCCGCAAGATTGTATTGAGTGCCCTCACGTTCGGCGGCATCGCCCTGGCCGGTGTGCTGGTGGTCTTGTATGCCTGGAATTTGCCGCCGTTCCACAGCACCATCCAGAGCACCGAAAACGCCCTGGTACGCGGCCAGGTCACCATCGTCAGCCCGCAACTGTCCGGCTACGTGACGGAGGTGGCGGTACAGGATTTTCAAGCGGTCAAGCAAGGCGCGCTGATCATGCGCATCGACGACCGCATCTATCAGCAAAAGGTCGATCAGGCCAAGGCCCAGCTGGCCGCGGCCAAGGCGGCGCTGGCCAACTCGGCCAATGCGCGCGACAGCGCCGCGGCTGCCATCCGCCAGAGCGAGGCGACGGTGGCCAACGCCGATGCACAAGCGCTACGTGCCGCCGCCGACCTGCGCCGCGTCGAGGAGCTGGCCGCCGACGGCTCGCTGTCGGCACGTGAACGCGATTCGACGCGCGCCGCGCGCGCCCAGAGCGTGGCCGGCGGCGCCCAGGCGCGCGCCGCGCTCGACATCGCCCGCCAGAATCTTGAAACCGTCACGGTCGGCCGCGGCTCGCTCGAAGCGGCGGTGGCCAACGCCGAGGCGGCCTTGAAGCTGGCCGAAATCGACCTGTCGAACACCCGCGTACTGGCGCCGCGCGACGGCCAGTTGGGCCAGGTGACGGTGCGCCAGGGCGGCTACGTCAACGCCGGCGCGCAGGTCACGGCGATCGTGCCGGCCCAGCTGTGGGTGATCGCCAATCTGAAAGAAACGCAAATGGCGAAGGTCGCCGTCGGCCAGCCGGCCACCCTCAGCGTCGATGCCCTGGACAATGCCAAATTACGCGGCCACGTCGAGCGTATTTCACCGGCCACCGGTTCGGAATTTTCCGTGCTGGCGCCAGACAATGCCACCGGCAATTACGTCAAGATCGCCCAGCGCATTCCGGTACGGATCAGCATCGATCCAAACCAAGCCCTGGCTGGCAGATTGCGGCCCGGCATGTCGGTAGTGGCCAATATCGACACCGCCGTTCGCACCACCCAGACGGCGGCGCGGCCATGAGGCGCTGGCGCTGTCTGGCCCGTTGTTTTGCCATATGCGGCGCGATCGGCCTGGCCGCTTGCAGTCCCATCAAAACCGCGCCGCCGCCGGCAGCCACTCTGGAAATTCCTGCCGCGTACCGCACGCACGGCGAACAGGCGGCCGTGCCCGCCAACGCGCCCGAAACGATTTTCTGGGGCGATTTCGGCGACCCGGTGCTGGCCGACCTGGTGCGCCAGGCGCTGGCCAGAAACGGCGACGTGCGGCTTGCGCTGTCTCGTCTGCAGGAATTTCAATCGCGCATACAGCTGGCCGACAGCGCCGGCCAGCCGGCCTTGAACGCCACCATCGCGCCAGGGCGCGCGCGCGCCATCGGTGCATTCGGCACGCCGGTGGAAGCAACTTCGCTCGGTGGCAACCTGCAAGCGAGCTATGAACTCGACCTGTTCGGCCGGCTGGCCAATGCCACCGAGGCCGCCCGCGCCGACCTGCGCACGCAGCAGGCGCTGGCTGCGGCCACCGCCTTGTCGGTGGCCGCCAATACCGCATCGGGCTACCTCAATCTGCGCGGCCTGGATGCCCAGCTGGCGCTGGCCAGGGCCACGCTGGTCTCGCGCGAGCGCTCGCTGGCGCTGGCCAAGCGCCAGTTCGAGGTCGGCTACAGTTCGCGCCTGGACTGGGCGCAGGCACAGGCGGAATACCACGTCACCGCCGCCGCCGTGCCGCAGCTCGAGCGCAGCATCGCCCAACAGGAAAGCGCGCTGGCCGTGCTGACCGGCGCCAGCGTCGGCGCTGCGGGCGCCGCGATCGCCCGCGGCGCCGTGCTGGATCAGCTGGCCGCACCGGCCATCGACGCCGGTTTGCCGTCGAACCTGCTGCGGCGCCGGCCCGACATCGTCCAGGCCGAGCAGGCGGTGGCGGCGGCCGACGCCAGTCTGGCCGCCGCGCGCGACCAGATGCTGCCGACCATCCGCCTGAACGCCTCGACCGGCTTGCAGGCCTATTCGCTGACCCAGTTGCTCAACGCCGCATATTTATTGTGGAGCGTGGGCGGCAGCGTGCTGGCGCCGGTGTTCGATGGCGGCCGCTTGCAGGCACAGGCCGAGATCGTGGCGTCGAACCGCGACCGCGCCATTCTCGGCTACGAAACCGCGGTCAGGAACGCCTTCGCCGACACCGACAACGCCTTGAGCGCGGTGCGCAAACTCGATGCGCAGCTGCAGGAGACGGTGTTGCGCCAGCAGGCGGCTGCCGAAGTGTTGCGCGTGGCCCACAATCGCTACGCCAATGGCTACGCCTCCTACCTGGAGGAACTCGACGCCCAGCGCAGCGCGTTTGCCGCCGATCAGGCGGTGTTGCAACTGCGTGCCGCCGTCCTTACAGCCCGGGTGGACTTGTTCCGCGCACTGGGCGGCGGCTGGCGCTCCACTTTGCAGCGACGTCAATAATCATTTATAAACATGCGCCATTTTGTAGCATAAAAGCCTTGATGTAATGCAACAATTTGGTGCGTACTGGGAAATTGCTGCTACCATAAATTTCCCCGCACCAAAATATTGCCATTATGAAAAATCTTAATATCGGCGCCCGCCTCGCTCTTGGGTTTGCTGCTGTCCTGATACTGTTGATAGCTGTCAGTGTGTTCGCCATCAGCCGCATGCAGAGCGCCAGCGCGCTCACCGATAACCTGGTCAGCGATCAGGTGCGCAACGAGCGCATGATCGCCGAGTGGCAGCAAGTCGTCGAAGTGAACGCCGCCCGCACCACCGGCGCGTACCTGGCGGTCGACCCGGCCGACCAGGCCGCCGTCGACGCGCAAATGAAGGCATCCTCGGCGCGCGCCACCGAAATCCAGAACAAGTTGACCGAAGTGCTCGACCAGCCGACCGAGAAGGCGCACCTGGCCGAGGTGTTGGCGACCCGCAGCGCCTACACCGCCGCGCGCGCCCAGGTGTTCAAGGAAAAGGCGGCCGGCAACGCCGATGCCGCCAAGCGGATATATTCCACTGAGATGGTCGGCAAGCGCGCCGCTTACCTGGCCGCGCTGGCCAAGATGGCGCAAGACCAGCGCCGCGAAGTCGACGCCACCGCCGACGCCATCCGCGCCAAATATGAAAGCGCGCGCACCATGATGATCGGCCTGTCGGTGCTGGCCGTGCTGATCGGCGCGGCGTTTGCCGTGATGATCTCGCGCGCCATCACCACGCCGCTGCGCGAAGCGGTGCGGGTGGCGGAAACAGTGTCGTCGGGTGATTTGACCAGCGTCATCACCGTCGCCAGCCGCGACGAAACCGGCCAGTTGATGGGCGCCCTCAAATCGATGAACGACAGCCTGGTGCGCATCGTCGGCGAAGTACGCCAGGGCACCGACACCATCGGCACGGCGTCGAGCGAAATCGCCTCCGGCAATATGGATCTGTCCTCGCGCACCGAGCAGCAGGCCAGCGCGCTGGAAGAAACCGCCTCGTCGATGGAAGAGCTGACCTCCACCGTCAAGTTCAATGCCG
>JAQGNM010000583.1 GCA_028291845.1 Massilia sp.
CCGCATGCTCGACATGGGTTTTTTGCCCGACCTGCAGAGACTTATCAACATGCTGCCCAAGCAGCGCCAGAACCTGATGTTCTCGGCCACCTTCTCGCAAGAAATCAAAAAGTTGGCCGCCAGCTTCCTCAACGATCCGGTCACCATCGAAGTGGCGAGAAGCAACGCCACCGCCGACAAGGTGACCCAGATCGTCTATAAAGTACCCGAGTCGCAGAAGGTCGAAGTGGTGGAGTTCATCATCCGCCAGCGCGAGCTCAAACAAGTGATCGTCTTCTCCAACACCAAGATCGGCGCCTCCAAGCTGGCGCGCCACCTCGAACAGGCCGGCATCAAGGCTTCCGCCATCCATGGCGACAAGACCCAGCAGGAACGCATGGCCGCGCTGGAGTCCTTCAAGCAGGGCGAAATCGAAGTGCTGGTCGCCACCGACGTCGCCGCCCGCGGCCTCGACATCACCGATCTGCCGTGCGTGATCAATTACGACTTGCCCTACAACGCCGAAGACTACGTCCACCGCATCGGCCGCACCGGCCGCGCCGGGGCGTCGGGCGACGCCTTGTCGGTGTATTCGGACAAGGACGAGCGTTTATTGGTCGATATTGAAAAGTTGATCAAGCAAAGCATCACCAAGGGTGAACTGGTGGGGTTCACTCCGGCGCCGGCCGCCGCATATGGCGAGCGCGCCGGGCCGCGCGGGCGTGAGGAGCGTGGTGCACGCAGCGAGCGCAGTGTGGAAACGCGGCTTCGCCAGTCCGAGGGCGAGGATGGACCCCGCGGTGCGCGGTCGCCCCGCGCGACGGGCTCGTCGCCACGGCGTGATAAGGTGGATCCGTGGTTCCTAAAGCCATATGAGCCATCCGGCGCACCACGCCCGGAAAACGGACCGCATGTCTCAGCAATACAATCGAAACCAAAGCAAAAGATCGCCGTTTTGTTGGGCGGCATTCCCAAGTCGGATCAGCAGTAAATTTTTTCGCTGGCGTCTCGGCTGTTCTGGTTGTCCTATTACAGCTGCTGAGGACGGCTGCCTCCGCCGTGGCGGCGACGCATCTTATTGCAGTCGCCAGCGCTGGCGGTCATGGCGCGCCGATGGCTGCCGTTTCCTTGTCGCGCAGATGCATATGATGGAAGCTCAAGCCAAGTGCGCGCGCATCGTCGCCAGTTCCTGTCTGCTTGGGCGAAGTAGGCATGGGAATGGTGATGCCGATAGTCCTTTCGCTGCCGCTTGTATCGAACTCAAGCTTGACCGTCTCGAGCGCTTCCGGCGCGCGGAAGCGCCGTGTTTCTTTTCCTATCGTTACAATAACCTCGCGGCCGGAATTGGGTCCGTACGCTTGTACCTTCATTTCCAGGCTTAAGTGCTTTGGCAGGGGGGCGGCGAGCTCGAGTTCAACCTGCTTGGCGTCGGACCAGCGGCCGAACGCCTCCTGGGTCGACAATCCACTGTAGCGGACTACCATTGCGTCCGGTAATGGCTGGGAAAAGTCGATTTCCGTAACACCCGGGGTTTGCGGCTTCTGCGGTCTCAGCAAAGTATAGCCTTTTCCCTCTATCACCTGGGCGGCGTATGCGCCAGGCACCTTGAACGTGCCAACGATAAGAAGCCAGTTTTTTTTGTCCGCAAAAGCAGCCAAGTCAAACTGCTCGGTATTGGCCACGTCCTTCATTCGCATCCCCGCAGTCGAAAGATAGAATTTCGCCTTGTACAGTCCAGGCAGGCTTGCGCCCACGACTGTGATCTTGTCCAGTGCCTGCGGATCGAGAAAGTCGCGGGCGAACTTGGCGCCGTTGACGTACGGATCGGAATAGACGGCCCAACGCAGCTCGCGCCCCAAGGCAAGGCCCGCACCAATCGCCAGTATCGGCATGAGCGCGTAGACAAACAGGGTTGCGCCGCGGCGCGCATTGAATGCCCACGCCACGATCGTCGCCAGAATGAGGGCACAGAAAAATGGGAATGCCTTCGGGAACATTGTCAGCCCGTGCAAGGCCGGGCTGTCTGCGATCAGGGGCGTATAGTCGAGCGGCAATCGCCATGCCGCATACAGCAGCGCCAGGCAAGCGGCGCTGGCCACAGGTAAGACGATACGCCGCGCTGACGTGACGGCTAGGTTAACCTGGCTTGCGACAAAAATCGTCAGCAATGGAAGCGCAAAGTCATAGTAACGCATATGCAATCGCTGGTCCGTATCGAAGCCGGTTCCGCTCACCGACACCGTGAACATGACAGTCACCGCAATCAGTGAGGCGAGCATGAGCGTGGCGTACAGGGCCAGGGCGCGCACTTGCGGCGACGCCGACGCGCGCAGCGGACGAACGGCGCCGAAGGTGAGCAGCACGGTGAGCGGGACCCCGAACAGTACCAGCAGTCCCAACAGGTGCCCGCGCAACACCCCCAGCGCCACGGTGACCACGTGCGAGATTGACTGGGTGGCTGCCGGTGAATTACCCGCCTGGGAGCGGTACAAGGGCCCAAACAAGCTCAAGCCGTTGGTACCTGCCATCAGGTAGGCGATGCCGAAACGTACCACGGCAGCCGCCGCCAGCAGCAGGGCCAGCGTTTGCAGCGCATCGATCAGCCAGCCCCAGGTGGTGGTGCGACGCGTATAACAGCCCCATACCAGAAACAGGCACACTGCCGGGATGACGAACAAGCCGTGTGCCTTGATCAAGGCCAGCAGGCCCAGAATGATGCCTGCAAGGAGCGTGCGCGGGACCGTTGGTTCGTCCTGGTGACGTAGTACAGCCCACGTCAGCGCCCAGAAGAAGAGGAAATAGGTCGCTTCTGGCATGAAGTACAGCGTATAGACATTGGCCGGTCCTCCCACCGATACCAGCGCGCACATGCAAGCGAGCGCCGGCGGCATCAATCGCCGCGCGATCGCGTACATGAATGGCGCAGCGGCGAGGAAAAGCAAACTGTTGAGCAAGCGCGCACAGTCGAGGAATCCGTCGCCACAGCTGTTCGTCGTCCTGAACAAGGCAAAGTACAGGTAGGAGGGCACAGTCGCTTCGCTGAAGGGCGTCAGGCGCGCAAAGGTGCTATATGCCGTTTCATCGGAGAAAATGGTCGGATACAGACCTGTGTTGCGAAAGCATAAATACACAAAAATAAATGCCAGCCCAGCGGCTAACGATGCCGGGGCGGATAGGGAAGCGAAGAGTCGACTGTTCTTTGTCATGAGGTGCAACAGGTGGGACGAGCGGTGGATCGGAAAAAGGGGCGCGCGGCTATTTGAAAATCCAGTATTTGCTCAGAATGTAACCATTGAGCGCCACCAGGGGGAGAGCAACGATCTTGCCGAGCAAGGCGCTATCGGCTGCCGTATTCGGTACCAACAGTACGGCAAGGCTGACCAGCGCCAAGGTGAGCAGATAGTTGATCAGTACGACGACCATGAATCTGAAAAACGCACCAGCGCTAAAGGCAGCGTTGAAGGTGACCGTGGTGTGATAAGCAAAGTTGGCCAACAGGCCCGCCGCGAAACCACCCGTGGTAGCCGGCAGGGGCGCCACGTGCAGCCGGAGCAGCCACCACATGAGTCCGACATCGATCAGCGCGCAGACAACGCCGCCTGCAAGGAACCGCAAAAATTGGCGGATTTCAATATTTCTCTTCATTTCGGCAGGAGCGCAACGTGCATCGCCCGTCGCGGGACCGAACTGATGTCATAGGCGAGAAACGCGAGGATCAGTTGAATTCCCATCAGCACCGGCATGGCTGATACCATCACCGTGCCAGCCGGTGTTTGCACGCCGGCACTAAGTGACTGGCTCCAGTGCCAGGCGCCGTAAATGGTACCCCACATTAACATCAGTACGCCAAGCGGCAGTTCAATCGATGCAAGCGACATGTCTCGTAAATAATATTTGTAAAAAAGACGTTTAAAAAAGTTGCGGATATGCTTGCCGAGAAACTCCGTAGCGACCTGGGAAATTTTTAAATTGCTCACTTCATCGGCGTAGCGCGCGTCCATTGGCACGTCGATCACCCTGGCGCTAAAGGTGTTCAGCCGAAACAACATGTCAGTTTCAAAGAAATAACGGCGACTTATTTTAGCGAATGGCAAATGCCGCGCAGTTGCCGCGTGCAGCGCCGTGTAGCCATTTGTCGGATCGAACAAGTCCCAGTATCCGGACGACACTTTGCACATCAGCGAGAGCACCGCGTTGCCAAACAGGCGCAGCGGTGGCATCGCGCCGAGTTGTTCGAGGTCGAAAAAGCGGTTGCCTTTCGTATAATCGGCCTCGCCCGCAACAATTGGCGCGATAAATGCGGGAATCAGTGCCGGATCCATTTGGCCGTCACCATCGATCTTCACCATCACGGTCATGCCGTCGGCGATCGCCGCTTGGTAGCCGCTCATCACGGCGCCTCCCACACCGAGATTTTCTGCATGAAATATCACTCGTACCCGAGGATCGCTGCACTGCTGTTGCACCAAGGTGCCCGATCCATCGGGACATTTGTCATCGACCACATAAATGCGGTGAACCTCTGGGCCGATCGCGGCCAGCACCTGCGCGATATGTCTGGTCACCCGGTAGCTCGGAATGATGACGGCTATTTGAGCGTTTGAATTCATTGTTGAGTTCACTATTTAATACATGAATTACCTGAGCAAACGGCGGTATAGCCGAAGGGCGAGGCAATGTAATATGCAAGTTCATCACTCGCACGCTGTTCAAGCAGACTACGGCGATCCTGGCGCCGCGTCGAGGTTGGCGATGGCACTGGCGTGTGACCATTGCGCGCTTCGCTTGCCTCCGCCGAGCAGCCGCAGCAGTTGTTGCGCATTATCGCGCCAGCTGTGCCAGCGCATGCCGGCGGAACCCGGCACTTCGCCGATGTCGCGCAACGCCAGCCACTTTACAACGGCTTCGGCAAGATCGGCTGGGGCCATTCCTTCAAAATAGACGGCATGCTCGCCGGCAACTTCCCGAAACACGGGCAAACCACGCGCAATAATTGGCAGGTTGTGTCGTGCTGCTTCTATGAGGGGCAAACCGAAGCCTTCGCCCTCACTTGGCTGGAGCAAACATTCACTGTCGCGATAAATGACTTCGAGCAAGGCGTCGTCCACCCCTTGAAGCCAATGCAAGCGCTGGCCCGCTTCGGCGTGGTCACGCAGCCTTCTTACGATCTCCGGAATGGTGCGTCTTTCAGCCTCAGGTAAGTTTTTCCAGCCCTCGTTGCCAACGATGACAAGATTGACTTGCTTACCTGCGGCCCACAGTTGCTCGAACGCCGCCAGTGCCTGCAGATGTCCTTTGCGCGGCTCGATTGTTCCGACCATCAAAAAACTCGGTCGTTTTGCCAGCGTCTCTGTGATGCTGACCGGGACGGAATGGTCGGCAACGCTAGCCTTGACGTGATCGATGTCGGCGCCATGGTGCAGGACGGCGACCGGAAGCATTTGTGACGGCGACACGTCCTGCGCGCTCAGCCATTCCACCGTTTCGGCAGCTACCGCTGCCGAAATGCAGATCAGGCGATCGGCGTTGGCAGCAATGCAGCGCAACCAGTTTGCATGGGTGGCTTGTGCATTGCTCGGGAAAAATTCCGGACGCAGCACGGGCAACAGATCGTGAATCAGGAAGTTAACCTCCACCCCATGTGAGCGCAGGTGCGCGTAGACGCCGGCTCGTGCCGCTTCCACCACTGCTGCTGGCGCATAATCCGCGCAATAAAACACATCGCCAGGCTGGATATCGATTGGCGCGTCGCATACCGCTGGCGCATCGATTCCCATCAGTTGCAAACCATAGCGGCGTGCATACCGAAAATGCCAGCGATTGCCTTCGGTACTGAGCAGTACTGGCTCGACGCGAAAGCCGCGCTGAGGCAAATTCAGCAACTCGAGCAATTGTGTGCGGACAACCCGTTCGATGCCGGTCTTCAAATCATGGTGCGCGATCGTCGAGACGTCGACCAGTAGCTGGCGCTGCGCCAATGGTGCAGGCGCGCGCGCCAGACCTTCGGCAAGCTTGCGCCGCAACCGATCGTCCTTGCGCACCGACGCAATCGCAGAAAACTTGCGCATGAATGCATGGCGGTTCGACTGTGACTCGGCCATCGCCAGGTCGAGCGCGTCACGGTAGAGGGTTGCGCAATGCTCGGGGCGATGTCGAGTGGCCAGCACCTCGCGCGCACGGGATCCCAGTTCGGCCCGGCGCATGGGATCGGCGTGCAAGGCTTCAAGCGCGACAACGATGTCAGCCGCCTCGCAGCGGTCGGCAAGCATCCACACGGCGTCGCCGGGCAGCGTCGCCATCGACCCATTCGCGTTGACGATACATGGCAGGCCGTAGTTCATGACATCGAGCACTGCCGCCGAAGTTTCGCCGCGTGAAGTAGTGCGCAGCTGGATCCCCAGGTCCGCTGCTTGCAAATATTGACGGTAGACGGGTTCGTCGGTCCAGCCGGCAATTCGCACAGTGTCGCCGGCGCCGGCCAGTCTGATGGTTTCGGCCAGATTCGCGCCGAATTCGCCGGCATGGTTGGCGCCGACCAGTACGAGTAGGCAGCCGGTATCTTTGCCCAGTTTCGAAGCCAGCCACGCGTCGACGAGCACATCGCTCAACTTGGTGGGACCGATATAACCGAACGTACAAACGAGAAAAACGTCGTCGCCGATGCCCAGCGCGGCGCGCGCCGCATGCCTGTCCTGCAGCGGCGGCGCTTCGCGGGGTAGCGGTACCACAGTCCAATGACGCGCCGCCTGCTCGCCGTACCATTCCCGCGCCAATTCAACTGCATGGGTGGAATGCACAATCACGCGAGAAGCGCCCTCGAGCACTTCAAGATTGCACGGATAATCATTCATGGCCTCGGCATGATTGTTCGGCAACTGACTTGCCCGCAATCCGCTGAAACCATGTGATTTGAACAGGGCGTCGCTCCACGCATTTGGAATGCCGCCAGTCATTTGCTCGTACGCTAGAACATTACTTAAATAAAAATCGTGAAGAACCACGGTCCCCGGATGCTGACGCAAAAGGGCAAACATGCTGCTGTGAAAAGGACTATTGCCAAATTGGTACAAAATCTGATCGAAGTCGGCAGTGTTCCTTGTCAGCCACGCGGGGTCATGACGTGGCAAGACGGCGAGCGCGGGGGGCAGCGTGACCTCCGTTTGATCGATGACGAGCGTGATGTCGAAGTCGTCCAGCATTGCCGGCAGCAGCTGAACTGCATAGTCAGCGATGCCGGTTCGTTCAGGTGGCAAAGGGGTGACGAAAGCGAGGCGGCGCCGCGTGCGTTGTACCGGCTCACGCGCAATCTTTGATGCAATATGTTGCGAGAAGCCTGACAAAACTGCCGCTGCGGCCAGATCAAAATCGCGCAGATCGATCTGAAGCGCTGTTTCGTTGCGCAGATCGGCAGCCGTGGCGGCGGCGGTAGGCAGCGCCAGTACCATGTCCGCTTCGGCGATTTGCAATCGGCGGCCGGTGAGAAACGATTCGACGGCTGGATCAGCGGTGCGCTCAGAGGCCGGCACTTCCTGCAACAGCACGGCGGTGCAAAGATCCCCTGCCAGCCTGCCTTGCGACCAGATACTGTCGTCGGAAAATCCATCGAACGGTCCGCCAACGATGACCGCGTCAGCATGCAGTTGGGCAATTGTATAGTCACGCAGCAACTCGCTGGTATGACGCCGCTCGCCGTTATCGGTTTGCTCAAAGCCGGTCGATGCCAAGCCCTCGAACAGGTAAATTTGTCCTTGTGTAAGCAGGCCGTCAAAATGGCGGCGGAGTGGGCCAATATCCGGCAGCGCGCTGTTGAGCAAAATCATGATGACATGGTCACCGGTGGCGCGTAACAGCGCTTCGGTCAGGCCCACTGCGCACTGGGCTTTGCCACCATCGATGCCGTTTAATTGAACCGTTTGTAAGTCGATGACAATGCGCATCAATGATCCTCGTCTTTCGAGAACGCAAGCAGTTCCCGGTACATTGCCAAGCTACGTGGCGACATTTCGCGCGACAGCGGATCGGCTTCGGGCGCCTCGGCCAATTCGGACTGCGAGGGGGAGTACATTATTTGTAGCAGACGCGAATACAACTGCGGATGGCGTGCCACGATCCTGCGTGCCACCCGCTTGAGTGCTGGACGGCGCAATACCAGACGCACCGTTTGCCGTACCAGCGCAGTCGTCGACACACGCACGAATTGCGGTGAAGCAGCCAGTGCCAGCAAGCGCCGGCTTTTGCCGATCAGATGAGCGGCGCTGGCGAGCGCGCTGCGGCGCTGCTGTAGCGCGCTCAACTGGGTGCGAAACATCTCGGACTGCGATTCCATGTGCGTCAGCCGACCTTCCAACCAAGCGACATGCGCGGCAAGACGGGCGGCCTCTTCCACTGTGCGCTGGTGCGATTGCAGTATCTTCTCGACTTCCGAGCGCAGTTGACCGGCGGCCTGCGTTTTCATCAGTTGTATGGCACGGTCCGCGTATGCCTCGGTGCGCCGCACCATTGTTTCCGACTCAGAAACCCGCTTCGTCAATGAGCCGACCTGCTCGTTCAGCCCGCCGAACTGATCCGCGAACTGCTCCCGCAACGAACCGAGTTGCATAGTCAGTTGCTCGTGCCGCTCGGTAAATCGGTTGTCGCTCGATTTGATATCGGCCAGGACCGCTTCGATGCCGGCGATATTTGTCGCGATCGCAATCGTGGCCTGATGCACATGTGCCATTTGCGCATCGACGATGGCAAGTTGTTCTTGTACCACCGTCGCGTCCGTGGCCTGGCGATCGCGCACCTGGCGCAACTGTTCACGCGCATCGTCTTGCTGCTGCTCGTAATGTTGAGCAACCTCGTGCAGGTCAATACCATGCCGGGTCGCAAAGATGGCATCGTGCGTAGCCATTTGTGCATGGGGGGCGGCTTTTTGCGCCACCACACCGTAGTCTGGACTGACCCCTGCGAGGACGTCGAACAGCGTCAACGGGCCAGCCTCGCGTATGTGCGTCGATTCCTGAAGGCGCAGGACAGTGTGACGGGCGAAGCCGCCGAATTCAACGGCAAAGGCCAGCAGTTTTGGGGGCAGGGGTCGCAAATGCGACGGATCATCGTAAAACGAGGACGTCCCGACGACAAGGTTTTCGGGATTCGGCGTTTCCATAATCAGTAGGCCGCCCGGCTGCAAGACACGCAATGCTTCGCTGATCAAGGTTTGCACTTGCGCGAAAGCGATATGTTCGACCAGATGAAATGCCGATACCACTGCGACGCTGCAGTCGGCGCGCAGGCGCAGGATCTCGAGAGCATCGCCGTGGGTTGCCCGCAAACCACGCTCGCGGCAGGCATCGAGCATACCTTCGTCGAGATCGACACCTTCCGCGATGAAGCCGGCCTCATCCAGTAGTTCCAGCCACTCGCCGCGTCCGCAACCAAGATCGAGCGCGACCGCGGCACCGGACTGGCTCAACGGTGCGACGAAGGGGAGATAGGCGGTCAGACGGGACCGGATAACGCTGCGGGCGCCGCGGTAGCGATCTTCGAAAGCGCGGTAAAACCAGTCGCTCATCGTGCGATCTCGATATGCGGTTCGAGCCAGGTATTGCCGACAAATGGCTTGCGATTCATATTGTTAACGATAAAAAGATAGGCCAGGTCGCGCCATTCATAATTGTCCGCCAGATGCGTCTCGGTGCTGGTCAATGCGGTTGTAATCGAATAACTGCCATCGCCGAGATTGAGCGGAAATCGGAAACGAAATTCCAGTTTTTCTCCAGCCTGCACATCGTGTAGCACTTGGTCGAGATGGTAGGTATTGGTGCCGAATATCGGCTGCCCAAGACGGTCCTTGATCATGTAGCCAAGCACCAGCCGGGGTACCGCCGTGTTGACTCGGACCACGATGCGTAACATCACCGCTTCGCCGACGTTGACCATTTCAAGCGGCGCGCCGGCTGTATTTTCCAGGGTGATCGCGGTTACCGAGGCTTCCCCTGTCCCCGAGGTCGTCTGCACACGTCCTGCATCGTTCACGCTCTGCGATACGGTCGAATTCTCGCGTTCGGCAATCAGCGCATTGTAATAGTCCATGACCTCGTCCGGCGCGCCTTGCTTGACCAGGCTGCCGCCGTCGAGCAGCAAAGCGCGATCACAGATGGCCTGCATGGCGACGCGATCATGGCTGACAATCAGCAGCGTGGTGCCGAGCTCCCTGAACTGGCGGATTCGTTCGAAACTGCGGTGCTGAAAATAGGTGTCGCCTACCGACAGGGCCTCGTCGATAATCAGGATGTCGGGGCGACGCGCGGTCGCAACGCTGAATGCCAGTCGGACCTGCATGCCGGACGAATATACACGCACAGGTTGATCGATATAATCGCCGATGCCTGCGAACTCTTCGATGCCGGGCATCAGAGTGTCGATTTCTTCGACGCTCAGTCCGATCAATTGGCCAGCCATGTAGGCGTTCTGGCGCCCCGTGAATTCCGGATGAAAGCCCATCCCCAACTCGAGCAGCGCAGCGACTCGGCCGTGCATTGTGACGGCCCCCGTGCTTGGCTGGGTCGTGCCGGTAATGAGTTTGAGCAGGGTGCTCTTGCCGGCCCCGTTGATACCGATAATGCCGACCGCTTCGCCGCGCGACAACTGAAAGCTGATGTCGCGCAGGACCCACTTGAGGGTGTGACGGGGGCCGCGGAACGGCATGACCCATTCCTGAAGGCGCGACCATCGGGTGTAGTACTGTTTATAGGCCTTTCCCAGATGCGAGACGATGACACTGCCCATCATAATTCGTCCACCATTTCGCCGGCACGTTTGCGAAACAATCGCAGGCCAAAGACGCACAACAGCAAGGACAGTCCGGCGACGGGCAACAGACTTCCCCAGTCCGGCATATCGCCGCGCAGCAAAATCGCTTGATACGCCGTCACCAGTGTCGCCATCGGATTCCAAGCCAGCATACTGCGTACTTCTGCCGGCAGGGCGCTGACCGGATACACGATCGGCGTGAACCAGAACCAGAACTGCAGCAGGATCGTGAAAAATTGGCCGACATCGCGAAAGAACACATTCAGGACGCCAACAATGATACCCAATGATATCGCCAGTATGATTTGAATTAACAATACCGGAACCATTGCCAGATAAGCCCAGCCAGGAAAGGAATTCGACAGCGCTAAAAATACCGTGAACAGGAAGAAAACAATCCCGAAATTAACGCAGGCATTCAATACGACGATGATGGGGAGGCACAAGCGGGGAAACTGCAGCTTTTTAAGCAGATTGGCGTGTTCGATAAAAACTGTTTGACTGCGGCCGGTAATTTCAGCAAACAAACCCCAGGTCAGGGTGCCTGCGCATAAATATATGCTGTAGCTGAAAGGTGAAGCGGAGCCGGCAAGACGATTGCCCATCACCTGGGAGAACACCAGGGTATAAACCAGGATCATTGCCAACGGATTGAGCACCGCCCACACTGCACCAAGCATGGAACTGCGGTACTTGGTCTGGAATTCGCGCTTGACGCTGCCGCTGATGAACCCGCGATAACGCCATACGCTTGCGAACAGGGAAGGGAGGGTCATGTCAAAAAGCACGCGTGAATAGGAAATGCGATATCGTCGAACCAGAAAAAGTCTTAATCAAGCCTTGACAGCGTGCCGTTTGCAAAGGCGACTGCAACGGTAATTTCGCAGCAGAAGTGACTGCTTCAGTAGTGTTCCCTAATGTGGGGAAATCGCTTCTCCAGTATAGCACGACGCGGCCTTCGTCCGCCGACGAGTTGGGTAGGGCAACATAAGTTATGCCAGGGGCGTCACACTGTTTATTAGGAATTTCCCGGCTTCGATTGCGCGCTCTCTTGAGGCGATTGTTGATGGTTATAAACGCGCATGTTGGCAATATCGAGGGCGGCAGACATTCGATCTGCGCCGAAGCGCACCCTTCAGCGGTGCGCGAAGTTCTGGCTGCGAAGCGGTGCGAGCGGCCGCATCGCAGGAATCATCAGAGCAATGACTGGCATGCAATCGGCGGCGTTGCGATAAACGGTTTGCGCCTCGCGCAGAACTGGCTTACCCTTGGCGGAGGCCCGCGACGCGGATCGGCCAGACTGCCACTTGTTTTATTTAAATGCGTAGCTTCACTGTCAGAATATTGCGGCGACGATGCACTTTGGCATTCGCGCCTGTTCTGCAATAATACGGGCGGGATGCGAGGATGTCAGCCGGGAGCGTTTTTCAATTCCCTCACAAATCACAGCGCTTCGCCAGAATCTTTTTGTTCAAGCTGAGCTTCTTCGTTCGTATATTGGCGAAATCTTTCAATGCCGGCCCACCCGGCAGGAAACTGCGAGTTAATGAGCTATGCACTTTTTTCCTATCAAGTTTGACCAAACGTCGCTGACGCAATACAGCCAGTTGTTCCTCGAGTGTTTCCCCGGTGCGGGAGCGCGATTTACACCGGCGTATCTGGAGTGGCTCTATGTGGCAAATCCCGACGGGCAAGCGCTTGGTTTCGATGCTTATGAGGGGGACGAACTCGCTGCGCACTACGTCTGCGTGCCCGCTCGCGCTCGGGTTCAAGGCGAGGAGGTGTCGGTGTTGTTGTCGCTAAATACGGCGACGCGGCCGCGGTACCAGGGAAAGGGATTGTTCACAAAACTTGCGGCGATGACTTATGAGGCAGGATCGATCGGCGGCTACGACGGTGTGTATGGTGTTGCCAATGCCAACAGTACTCCTGGGTTCACGCGCAAGCTCGGATTTCAGTTGGTTCGTCCGCTTGACGCGCTGGTCGGCGTCGGCCGACTTGGCACTGCGCTGGCCGGCAGCACTCAGTCCTCATCATTCGAGCGCCTTTGGCGCCCCGAGTCGCTGGCGTGGCGCTGCGCCAATCCTGTTAGTCCAGTACAGTCGCGCACTAACGGGGCGCTGACGCAGTTATTCGCCCCCGCGCTCCCGCTGGCTTCGGCCTACGCAGAACTTGCAATTGTGCCGCCGGCGCTGCCACGGGGTGCACCGCGGTCGCCAGTGCGTTTGTTTCTCGGTTTGGTACCGGACGCGTTGCGCGGATTCGGCAGCTATGCAAGCATTCCAGCGCGGCTGCGGCCGTCGCCACTTAATTTGATTTACCGTTCTTTTACGCCGCGGGTCACTAGCCTCGATCCGTCGGCCATCAATTTCTCTTTTATTGACTTCGATGCCTACTGAATCGACTGGCGTAGGGGGTGTGGCGCTGTTTCTGTTTGCCCACCAGGACGACGAATTCGGCGTATTCGACGTAATCGAGCAATGCCGAAGCCGCCAGATGCAGATCGAGTGTGCTTATTTCACTCGAGGAACACCCGAGTTGAGGGCGCGCCGCAATGAGGAATCGCGCCGCGTGTTGCACACGCTTGGAGTCTCCGAGCGGATGATCGCGTTCGCCGGCGATGAACTGGGCATCGACGACGGCAAATTGTCCCTGCATCTTGACGTCGCCTTCGCGTGGCTGCTGGCCTGGGCTGCGCGATCTGAAAAAATCGACCTTATTTGCATACCAGCGTGGGAAGGAGGGCATCACGACCACGATGCTCTGCACGCACTTGCGGTTGGCATGGCCGAGAAAGTGGGCATGCTTGCTCGGTTGCGGCAGTATGCCCTGTACAACCGCCGCAAGCGTATCGGCCCATTTTTCAATGTATTGTCACCGTTGGCGGAAAACGGCGACATATACAGCAACGTGATCGGATGGCGAAAGCGTTTCAAATACTTGCGTTTGTGCCTTAGCTACCCGTCGCAACGGGGGACCTGGATAGGATTGTTCCCATTCGTACTGTTGCGCTACCTCGTACACGGCACGCAAACGCTACAAAAGGTCGATCCGCAGCGGATTCTGGAACGTCCCCATCCCGGCCTTTTGTATTACGAGTACCGCCAATTCGAACGATGGGACCGCATGGCGGCGCGCTTGAAGGCGTGGCGTGACTCAGCGAAGTCGGGACCAGGCATCGAGTGAGGAAAGTCGAGCACGCGTCATTGCCGTCGCTTGCATGCAGACTCGCTTTTAGTGAACATCCGCTGCCGCACACGCCGGGCACGACACTTCATACACATACCGCGGATCCAACTGCTGCCTTGGCGTCACCACCGCCCGGCAAGCAAAACACTGCACCGTCACGCTCGGTTGCAGTTGCGGCGTCAGGGCCGTCCTGTAATCGAACACGAAACAGTCGCCCGTGTAGTGATCGCCACCGACCTCCTCAAAATATTTGAGGATGCCGCCTTCTAACTGGTAGACGCTGTCGTAGCCGATGTTTTGCATGTGGATCGCGGCTTTTTCGCAGCGGATGCCGCCGGTGCAGAAGGTGACGACGGTTTTGTCGGCCAGCGCGTCCTTGTTGGCGGCGATCACCTCGGGGAATTCGGTGAATTTTTCGATGCGGTAGTCGATGGTGTTATTAAAAGTGCCGACGTCGACTTCGAAGGCGTTGCGGGTGTCGACCATCACCACCGGCTTGCCGTTGTCGTCGTGGCCCTGGTCGAGCCAGCGTTTCAGGGTGGTGGGCGCCACCGCCGGGGCGCGGCCCAGTTCGGGCTTGATCAGGGGCATGCGCATGGTGATGATCTCTTTCTTGATCTTCACCAGCATGCGCTTGTGCGACTGCTCGGCCGAATAGCTTTCCTTGATTTCGAGGTCGGCGAAACGCGCATCGCTGCGTACCCAGGCCATGAAAGCGTCGATGTTCTCGCGCGTGCCCGACAAAAACATGTTGATGCCCTCGGGCGTCAACAGGATCGTGCCCCTGAGTCCCAGTTCATGGCACAGGTCCTGGTACTGCGGGCGCATCTCTTCGAGGTTCTCGAGGGTGATGAACTTGTAGGCGGCGATGTTGACGAGCTGCGCGGCGGCGGCACTGGCCTGCGCCTCGGCGGCAGCGTGGTCGGTGGTGGCGTGCATGGTGGCTAACTGAA
>JAQGNM010000588.1 GCA_028291845.1 Massilia sp.
GGCCAGCAGCTCGGGAATGCTGCGGTTGACGATGTCGTGGCGGTTGATCACCACCGCATAGGTCATGCCGGAGCGGCGCTGGGCGTAATCGGTACGCTCGGAGTTGGCCGACTGCATGGTATTGGCCAGCAGGTCGATGACCACATACGGCCGGCCCTGGTCCGGTTCAACGTAGCGCAGTCTCTGCACCAGCCAGGGCAGCAAGGTGCCGTCCTTGTTGCGGCGGTACAGCCAGCCGTCGATCAGGTCGCGCGTCAGATACGCCACCAGTCCCGGCACCAGCTTGTCGAGCGAAGGAATGGTGCGCGCCTGCGGCGCGTTATAGATGTTATCGAGCGCCAGCATCTGGAACATCAAGGCACGCTCGTTGCTGGTTTTACTGAGCGAATACAGGGTGTTCAGGGAGTGGGAATCGAACAGGGCGCTGGGCACGACGACATTGCCGTGGCAGGCGCCGAATTCGTGCAAGCGGCGCGCCAGCGGCGAGCCGACCTCGATGGCGCCCAGCAGGGGCGAGACCAGTGCGGCGGGGATGTCGAAGTCCATGTTAATAAAACCTTAGCTGATTGGATGGTCCAGGTAAAAATCGACCGCCATCGACACGATGGGCGGTGAAATGATGTGCAAGCCATTGAATTCGACGTAGCGCACGTCGTAGCCGGCCGCCTGCAGGCTGGCCGCGTTGGCGCGGCCGCTGGTGGCGATCGGCAGCTGCTCGTCGATCAGGCCGTGGGCGATGAACACTTTGGGCGCGCCTTGCTGGCTGAAGATATTCATGAAGCCGCCGGAAAAGGCGATCACGTGGCTGGCCAGATCGCCGTTGGTGATTCCGGTCGACAGCGCGTAACTGGCGCCGTCGGAAAAGCCGGCAAAGGCCAGCCGAGAAGTGTCGATCCGATAGTGGCCGGCCACCAGCCGCAGCGCTGCTTGCGTGCGTTCGAGGTCGGGACCGTGGCCGCCGATGACGATATCCCAGGTGACGAACATCGACTGGGGCGCCAGCACCAGAAATTTGGCGCGTTCGGCGTGCTGCTCGATAAACGGCAGCACCTTCTCGGGAAAACCGCCGGCGCCGTGGAAGAACACCAACAAGGGCACGGGCGCATCGGCATCGGCATCGAGGCCGGTGGGCACGAACAGCACGGCGTCGCGCTCGGCCGCCAGGCCCAGGGGGTGGCGGCCCGGCGCCAGCGGCCCCCTGGCGGGAGCGATGGCCGCCAACTCGGCGGCGGTGAGCGACATGCGGCCGAACAGGGCCGGACTGAAATCCATCATGATTTGTTTTTCCCGCTTATTTTTTTTGAAAGACCTGCTTGCCGGCGACCCAGGTCTGCAGCACGCCGATCTTGTGGATGTCGGCCGGGGCAATGGTAAACATGTCGCGGTCGATGACGATAAAATCGGCCCATTTGCCGGTTTCCAGCGAGCCGATCTGGTTTTCCTGGTGGCCGGCAAAGGCGGCGTCGAGCGTGAAGCATCGGAACGCTTCGTTGATCGTCATCGCCTGCTCCTTGTGCCAGCCGGCCGCCGGCAGATTCGCCGCGCTCTGGCGGGTGACGGCGGCGTGAATACCGTAGAACGGATTCGGAGACTCGACCGGGAAATCGGACCCGCAGGCGATGCGCGAGCCTTGTTTCAAGAATGTGCGCCAGGCGTAGGCGCCCTTGATGCGCTCGCTGCCGACGCGCTGCTCGGCCATGTTCATGTCGGACGTGGCGTGGGTCGGCTGCATCGACGGGATCACACCGATCTGGCGAAAGCGCGGGATGTCGGTCAAGGCCACCACCTGGGCATGCTCGATGCGGTGGCGCAGGCCGCTGGTGGCGGTTTTACCGGTCAGCTCCTGGTAGCCGTCGAGGATCTGGCGATTTCCCGCATCGCCGATCGCGTGCACGTTCACCTGGTACCCCTTGCGCATCGCCTTTTCCATCATGGCGCGCATCTGCGCATCGGTTTTGAACAGCAGGCCAT
The DNA here is from genome assembly GCA_028291845.1 of Massilia sp. GTDB lineage: Bacteria > Pseudomonadota > Gammaproteobacteria > Burkholderiales > Burkholderiaceae_D > JAFCUW01. The sequence continues at coordinate 1,972 of JAQGNM010000588.1, forward strand.
GCGAGGTCGGCTCATCGCTGTAGGGCGCGATCAGGGCGGCGCCGCGGCTGCCCAGCGCGCCATCCGAATACAGCTTGACGGCGCGCAGCGCATACATGTCGTTGGCGTAGGTTTTAAGCGGACCCCTCGCCGCCAGCACGTCGAAATCGTGCTCGGTGCCGCCGATCATGGCGTAGACGCGGGCCGTCAGCTTGCCGTTGTCGGCGTAATCGCGGTACAGGGCATCGTGGCCGATTTCGATGCCGGCGTCGTGCACGGTGGTCAGGCCGACGCGGGCGATTTCGCCGAGCGCGCGGTCCAGGACCACCCGCGCGCCAGCCTCGGTTTGCTTCGGCAGCACTTTCTCGACCAGCTCCTTGGCGGCGTCGACCAGCACGCCGGTGGCATGGCCCTGGGCGTCGCGAACGATCTTGCCGCCCACCGGGTCGGGCGTGCTGCCGGTGATGCCGGCCAGTTTCAAGGCGGCGCTGTTGGCCCAGCCGGCGTGGCCGTCGACCCGCTCGAGCCACACCGGGCGGTTCGGCACCACCGAATCGAGTTCGGCGGCGGTGGGAAAGCGCCCCAGCTTCCACACTTCCTGGTTCCAGCCGCGTCCGCGCAACCAGGCGCTATTCGGATTGGCGCGCGCATACACCGCCGTCACTTTCAAGGCGTCGGCCAGCGTGGTCGTGCTCGACAGGTCGAGCTGGGTCAGCATGTCGCCCAGCCCGAACACGTGACCGTGGGCGTCGATCAGGCCGGGCAGCACGGTCTGGCCGTTCATGTCGATGTGGCGCGCGCCGGGCGCCCTGGCCGCCACCTGGGCGGCGCTGCCGACGGATATGATGCGGCCGGCATCATCGAACGCCAGCGAATTGAAACGCACCAGTTCGTTCTTGCTGTTGAGGGTGTAGCCGTTGGCGCGATCGAGCACGGTGGCAGCGTGGCTGGCCGACATCAGGGCCAGCGGGGCCAACGGTACAAGTGCGAACAGGGAGGTCAAACGCATCGGGGCATCTCCGGAAAAGCGGGCGCGGCAGCGCAAAGCAGAAGTGTACCCGGCTACGTCGCGTCGTGAAAGATGATCCCAAGCGTGTGGCGCAGGCCGCTCCTCAACCGGCTCACGCCGTGGCGCATCGCCACCCGGTACGGCCCGCGCGCGCCGTTCACCGGCCGCAGATTAACGGGAAATATGACGGCGTCGCCCCGTTGCAAGGGCACCACCTCGGCGCGCGACTGCATGCGCGGGCGCTGCTCGGTGAGCACAAATTCGCCGCCCGTAAAATCCGCGCCCGGCGTGGACAACAGCAGCGCCACCTGCAGCGGAAACACCTGCTCGCCATACAGATCCTGGTGCAGGCAGTTGTAATCGCCCTCCCGGTAGCGCAGCAGCAGGGGCGTCGGACGCAGCTGGCCGGCGCCGTGGCAGCGGGCGATGAAGGCCTCGTGGGTGGCTGGAAAGCGGCTGTCGATGCCCAGCAGCGCGTGCCAGCGGTTGGCGATGGCCGCCAGCGGTCCGTACAAATCCTGGCGCAGCCGCGCCACCGGCGCTGGCAACGGATAGCTAAAGTATTGGTATTCGCCGCGCCCAAAACCGTGGCGCTCCATCACCACCCGGCTGCGGAACAAGGCGGGATCGGCATAGCTGGCGGCCAGCGCGGCGCAGGCGGCGCCGTCCAGCAGATTCGGCACGACGGCGCAGCCGTGCGCGTCGAGCTCGGCTTCGATCGCGGCCCAGTCGAGCGACGCCATCACGGCTGCTTCGCTTCGCGCTCGAGCAGCAGCGCCTTGCGCTCGACGCCCCAGCGGTAGCCGGAGATCGAACCGTCCTGCCGCACCACGCGGTGGCAGGGAATGGCGACGGCGACCGGGTTGGCGGCGCAGGCGCCGGCAATCGCGCGGGCGCCGCCGGGCACGCCGAGCCGCTCCGCCAGCGCCGCGTAACTGACCGTTTCGCCGGCCGGAATGGCGCGCAGCGCCTGCCACACGCGCTGTTGAAACGCCGTGCCGCGCACGTCGAGCGGCAGGTCCAGGCCGATACTGGGCTGCTCGACCAGGCCGACCACGGCGGCGACGGTGGCTTCGAAGTCAGGCTCGGCGCCGCGCAGGTCGGCGCCGGTAAACCGGTCTTGCAGGTCGCGCGCCAGCAGATCCGGGTCGTCGCCGATCAGGATGGCGCAGATGCCGGTGCCGGTGGCGGCCACCAGGATCGCGCCCAGCGAGCAGGCGCCGATGGCGAAGCGGATCACCGCGCCCTTGCCGCCGGCGCGATAGGCGCTGGGGCGCATGCCGAGGGTGGCGCCGGCGCCGGCATAGAAACGCGCGCTCGACTGAAAGCCGGCCGCATAGATGGCCTCGGTCACGGTGCCCGGTTCGCTCAAAGCCTGTTGCACGCGCCGGGTGCGCGCCGCCTGCGCATAGGCTTTCGGGGTAATGCCGGTGTGGTGCTTAAAAATGCGGTGAAAGTGAAAGCGGCTCATGCCGGCGGCGGCGGCGATGGCGTCGAGGTCGAGCGGCGCATCTGTAACTGCGGCGGCGTAGGCGCTGTCGATCATGCGGCAGGCGGCGGCGACGGCGGCAGCGTGGCGTTCGCCAAGCGGCGGCTGGTCCGGTTTGCAGCGCAGGCAGGGGCGAAAACCCGCCGCCACGGCCGCCTCGACGCTGTCGTGAAAGGCGACGTTGCGGCGCAGGGCCGGCCGGGCGCCGCACGAGGGGCGGCAAAACACCCCGGTCGAGCTGACCGAATACCAGAAGCGGCCGTCCAGCGCGCCATCGCGCCGCTGCACGGCGTCCCAGCGGGCCTCGTCGCTCATCAAGTCGTCGCTTATCAGTTGGTCATTCATCATGCGGTCCATGGCGGGCTCCTTCGGGAAACAGTGGGCACATCATGCGCCTGGCCGCCGCCGCTGGCATCCCGGGTCTTGCTTTTGAATTCCGATGCTAGAATCGGCTTGTTTTCCCTATTTGCCCATCGGAGAGTAGTTTGGATCACCAGATTCTGCAAGAGAACACCCCGATCTTCCAGCGCATCAAGGATTACCTGGTCGCCGAGATCGCAGCCGGCCGCTGGAAAGAAGGCGAGGTGGTGCCGTCCGAACAGGCGCTGGTACGCCAGTTCGGCGTCTCGCGCATGACGGTCAACCGTGCCGTGCGGGAATTGACGGCCGAACAGGTGCTGACGCGCCGCCAGGGCTCGGGCACCTTTGTCGCGCCGAAAAAATACCAGGCGACGCTGGTAGAAATCAAGAGCATCGCCGATGAAATCCGCGCGCGCGGCCATGAGCACGCCAGCCGCCTGCACCTGCTCGAGCAAGAGCACGCCGGCGAGGCGCTGGCGCGCCAGTTCGACCTGCCGCCCGGCAGCGCGCTGTTTCACTCGGTGATCGTCCACTTCGAGAACGGCAAGCCGATCCAGGTGGAGGACCGCTGGGTCAATCCGGCCAGCGCGCCCGACTATCTGAAACAGGATTACGCCGTCATCACGCCCAACCAGCATTTGATGGAAGCGGCGCCGCTGCAGGGCGCCACTTACAGCATCGAGGCCTTGTCGCCGCCGAAAGAGGTGGCGCAGATGCTGGCGATCGACAGCCGCGCCAGTTGCCTGGTGCTCAAGCGCAAAACCACCTCGGGCGGCCTGGTCGCCTCGGTGGTGACGATGTGGCACCCGGGAGACTTGTATCAATACACGGGCAGCGTCGGCTGAATAATTCTCGACTTTGCAGTGCGCCTCGCCCCAGAATTAAAAAATCGGTTATTATTTCTACCAATATCCCGCCTGAAGCCTCCTGCCTCTTCCCCCACTTATTGAATTCGCAGGCTTCGTCGCCACCATAAGTGTTGCAACCGCGTTGATCAGTGTTGCAAAACCGGAAGCTGGACGGCACGCCGCCAGGCATACATTCACACACCCTCGACTGAGGAAAAAGAACATGAGCGAAAATATCAAACACATCACCGATGCATCTTTCGAAGCCGACGTGCTCAAATCCGAGCGCCCTGTGCTGGTCGACTTCTGGGCAGAGTGGTGCGGTCCTTGCAAGGCAATCGGTCCGATCCTGGAAGAAGTCGCCAAGGAATACGACGGCAAGATCCTGATTGCCAAGATGGACGTCGACGCCAACCAGGCCGTTCCGGCCAAGTTCGGCATCCGTGGCATCCCGACCCTGATTCTGTTCAAGAACGGTGTCGCCGCGGCACAAAAAGTCGGCGCGCTGGCCAAAGGGCAATTGACCTCGTTCATCGACAGCAACATCTGATATGATGACGCGATTCCGGCGCGCCCGCGTCGGAATCTGATTTGGACGGACGTGGCGCACTCGCCTTCCTCCTCTTGATAAACCCACGTAGTTCCCTCCCCTACCTTAATTTCCCGTCACGGGACTCAACACATGCACTTATCTGAACTGAAGGCAATGCACGTCTCGGCGCTCCTCGAGATGGCCATTGGCCTCGACATCGACAACGCGGCCCGCTTGCGCAAACAGGAATTGATGTTCGCGATCCTGAAAAAGCGCGCAAAGTCCGGTGAACAAATTTTTGGCGACGGCGCCCTCGAAGTGTTGCCGGATGGCTTCGGCTTCCTGCGCTCGCCCGACGCCTCCTACATGGCCTCGACCGACGATATCTATATCTCGCCGTCGCAGATCCGCCGTTTCAACTTGCATACCGGCGACTCGATCGAAGGCGAAGTGCGCACCCCGAAAGACGGCGAGCGTTACTTTGCGCTGGTGAAAGTCGACAAGGTCAACGGCGAATCGCCGGAAATGTCGAAACACCGCATCCTGTTTGAAAACCTGACGCCGCTGCACCCGCAGGAGCCGCTGCGCCTCGTGCGCGACATGAACGGCCAGGAAAACATTACCGGCCGTTTCATCGACC
>JAQGNM010000595.1 GCA_028291845.1 Massilia sp.
ACAGTGCTATGTTATTTGCATACGCCGGATAAACTGCCACTTGCCGCGGATGTGCTTGCCCATCCAAAGTTGTTCTTCGTCACCAACTCGGAATTCACCAAGTCGCTGCACGTCGACAAATCCATCGGCGCCATCACGCGCCCTTTGATTCGGCCGGCCGATTATGCAACGCCCACCGACCGCTCCGCCGTCGTGTTCATCAATCCATCGCCGCACAAGGGCTTGGAAATCGTCATCGAGCTTGCCCAGGCGCGCCCCGATATCCCGTTTATTTTCGTGGTCAACCAGCGCGCCGCGGGCGAGAAATTACGCACCCAACTAAAAGAACGTGGCACTGCCAATATCGAGGTGCTCGGCCCATTTTCGAATATGCGCGAGGTCTATAAACGTGCCCGTATCGTCATTGCGCCGAGTCAATGGATCGAAACCTGGGGCAGAATCGCCACCGAGGCCCACTTCAGCGGCATCCCCGTGCTGGCCAGTAACCGCGGCGGCTTGCCGGAAGCGGTTGGTCCGGCCGGCGTTTGCGTGCCGGCCGATGCGCCCCACGCCGTCTGGCTCAGTCAGCTCGCGCGCATGTGGGATGACAGGGATTTTTATGATGAACTATCGCAGGCGGCGTTCCGCTATGCCGAACGCGAGGAAATTCAGGAAAATAACGTGGTCGACTCATTTGTTAGCTTTGCAAAGTCTGCTCTGGATCGACCTGTGCAACGTGCCCCTGGCGTGCGGCGCGGCTGATTGATCGCTCACAGTCGCCTCGATGCGCGCGTTATCGACCAGAAAAGAAAAAACCGCTCGATGAGCGGTTTTTTTTATTGCAGAGCCAACTTACCTGGTCAGTGCGATGAAACTGCACGACTTGGCAGCGCCCGGCGCCGGGTCGCCGAACACCTTGCTGGTGCAAGCAACCGCGGACTTGACCGACTTGATGACGTAGCCGGCAGCGGCGCCGTAACGTACCTGGGATGGACCGGGCACATTGCAGACAGTGCCTTCCTGGCCACAAGCCGTCCAGGTTGGTGCGGGCGGCGGCGTGGTGGTGCTCACACCCTCGTAAGCACCGATGTCGAGGGCGCCGCTGATCACGCGGGCTTCGCCGCCGGCGACGTGCTTGTACTGGAACGCCGGTGCCAGGGAGAACCCCGAGCGCGCCAGGCCCGGCGCCGTGCCTGCATCGATCAGCAGGTTGTTGGCAGTCGGATGAAGGTCATAATTGGCGCGGTCGACGAAACCGGGGGCAACCGAGCGGTAGTTGGTCTTTTCGATCGCATTGGCCTGGTTCGTCAAACTTCCCGCGCCGGAGAAAATGTTGTTTTGTAGCAGCACTGGTACCGTCACGCTACCGCCGACTCCCACGAACGTACCGCCCGGAGTGAAGTCGTTAAGGAAGGTATTGTTGACGACGTACAAATCCTGGCCCGGGTTCGATGCGCCCTCTTCGCCATACGCGATCATCACCGGGTTTTGGTTGGCGGCCGGCTGTTCGATGACGTTGCCGATGATGTAGCTGGTGCCGGCGTTGGGCAAGTTGATCTCGTAGCTCGGCTGGCCGCTGGCGGTACTGCCGTTCACGCCTGGCGGGGTACTCGAAAAACGGTTGTAGGCGATGAGGTTGACCGATGCGCGCGACTTCAGGTTATGGCCGACGTTGGCGTCGTGACTGTAGTTGAAGCGAAAGGTCAGACTGGCGGCCTGGCCGATGTACAGGTTGTGGGTCATGCCGGTGCCAAAGCCATTGTGGCCGAACTCATTGTTCTCGATGACGAGATTGCTGTTCGGAATACCACCCATCAGGATGCCGTTCTCGTTATCGTGAATAAAGCTGTTACGCAAGGTGAAATTCACCCCTTCGAGGCGGAAAGCGGCGCCGTTTTGATCGGGAACGCGCGCATTCAGCATTTCCACATTGTCCACGGTTACATCGTTGCCGCTGATCACCCAGATGGCTTTACCGCCGGCATAAGCGCCTGCGGCATCGATACGAGGACGGCCGTTAACGCCGCGGATGGTCAAATTGCTTGCGCCAACGAAACATGCATCACCCGAATAGGTATTGTTGCCGGTGATCTCCACGGTATCGCCCGATGCCGCCCGCGTGAGCGCGGCGCAAGGGGTTGCGTAGGTCTTGCCCGGCCCGACGCTGAGCGTTGCAGCCTGCGCCGAGACAGCGCCCATAGCAAATGCCAAAAAGGCACCACGTCTTAACAGGGGTGAAACTTTAATGGTATTGATACTCGACATAACAATCTCCGAAATGAATAAGAACCGAAAAATTCTTTAAAGAAATTGTACAGGAGATCTATCAGCGATAAAAACGTGACCGATGTAAGTAATTGTAAGTAAGTGCTCTTCGAAATTATCTATTTGACCAACAGGGTTATCGTTAACAAAATTAGAATTTGATAATTTTAAAAAGCATCGCGAACGCGTCGCCATAGAGGAAATCTCCTCTCAGAGCAATCTCTCTTGATTATTTTGTAGTACAGGAAACTTAGATTGCCCTGTCGCGGCAAACAGTGCGTCTGCGAAAAAAATACAACAGTGCGCATTAATCGATGGAGCCGGATTGAATAATCAACAATGCCATCAGATGGCAAAGAAACCATTAAGTTTCCAAAGTTCAATTAACGTTAATTGTGACCGGCCGAAGACTTTACTAATTCACCCATCTTGTTAAGCGGCGTGACTGCATATGCTGTTATCAATCGAGCCAGGCCGCGCCAAGCCGCTGCGTCGAGCCTGGTCGACCTGCAAGCGGCGACTGTCGACTCACTGCCCCTCGTTTGGCTTGACGAACACCAACCGCTTGGAAAGCATAAAATTAAATGCCAGGGCGACAGCCGAGCCCAATGCCACGCCGATAAACAGGTTCACCGCGCGATGGTCGGTCAACCATAGCCATACTTGATACACCAGGATGTTGACGCCGCCCCCCACGCTCGTCAGAAGCAAGTAGCGCAGCCACTCGCCCCCGCTACCCTTGCCGGCCTGTACAAACGTGAAGTGACGGTTCAGCTTCCATGTCACCGTCGCAGCAATTAAAAACGACAACATGCGCCCGCCCAGGGAATTCAATCCAAAAAACTGTGTGGCAAGGTACAAGGCGCCGAAATCGGTAACGAAGCCGACGGCGCCAACCAGGCAAAAGCGGAAGAATTTGTTCAACTACGCCGCTCGAGCACGGCGCCCACTGCCGGCACGGTCAAATATGCCAGGCGCTTCATTTCGCGCCGGCCATGGGTCACCGTATCGAGTATCAGGCCGCAGGTGAGAGAAAGAAAGGCCAGCAGCATGATGCTGGCTGCCAGCACCGCGGTCGGCAGGCGCGGTACCAGGCCGGTTTCAATGTATGTGAGCAACAAAGGAATCGACAAGCCGACCGCCGCCAACGTCAATAGCGCGAAAATGATCGAAAAAAACGCCAGCGGTCGCTCGCTCTTGAATAACTTGGTGATCATCATAAGAATACGAAAACCGTCGCGGTAGGTCGACAGTTTGCTCTGCGAACCTTCCATGCGCGCACCATATGGCGTGTCGAGTTCGCCGATCGGCATGCGCAGCTCGAGCGCGTGCACGGTCAGTTCGGTTTCGATCTCAAAACCGTTCGACAAGGCTGGAAACGATTTGACGTAGCGGCGCGAAAAAGCCCGATATCCCGACAAAATGTCGGTGAAACGGTTGCCGAACAAGCTGGCGACGGAACCGGTGAACAAGGCGTTGCCAAACCGGTGACCGGCTCGATATGAGGCTTGTTCCGAATCGATACGACAACCCACGACCATATCGAGATTATCCTCCAGCAGCTTGCGGATCAGCGCCGGCGCACTCGGGGCATCGTAGGTAATGTCGCCATCGCACATCAAATACACATCCGCCTCGATGTCGGCAAACATGCGACGAACGACATTACCTTTACCTTGCAGGGTTTCGCTGCGGACAATTGCACCGGCCTCGGCCGCAACTTGCGAAGTACGATCTTTCGAATTATTGTCGTAGACATAAATACGGGCGCTCGGGAGTTCCTTACGAAAACTTCGCACCACTGCGCCGATCGCGGCTTCCTCGTTATAGCAAGGCAAAATCACGGCAATTTCAATTTCCGGAAACAAGGCACAAGCGGCCTCGATCGTGCGAACGCGTTCTTGAGTAGCTGTACCTGGCGCCATCATCTTCCCTAGTTTTTTAATTTTGTTAAGTTTGCGACTTTTGCGGGTGTGCCGAAATCGCGGATTGCGGCAATCCGGGGATGCACCGCGCCCACCGCTTCATACACTTCCGTCACACCCGGACGAAAGCGATGCGGCAAGGATTGTGTAAGAGTAAAACCAGAACCGCTGGCGGCGACCGCATCGCGCAGTTGCTGGCTGTGCGGAAACGCCGGCGCGTAGCCCGGACGCATGATGACCACCTGCTGCACGCCCAGCTGACGCAAGCGATCGGCCGCCATTTGCGCAGTGGCATACTTCAACACGTAACTGCTGCCCATGAAATTGGAATCGGACAGCAGTTTGGACGACCGTACCGTGTAGCGCTCCAGTTGCGGATCGTGCACCGCGCGGTCGGCGATAAACGCCCCTTCCGCCCCGGTCGGACCATCGATCACCGCCAGGACGACCGGCTGGCCGGACGCTTGCAACGACGACACCTGGTTCAAGGCCATATCAGGCTTCGGCGCCCGCCCGACAATGTGCTGGAAGCCTGGCATGGAGCACACCAGGGTCAGGACCACGCCAAGCGCGATCGCCGCACGGGGGGCGTCGATGCGCCGCAGCCATGACAGCACCCAGTGGCCGCCCAGTGCGCTGAGGACCACCACCGCCGGCAAGGCTGGCGCCATGTAGCGATCGACGATATCGACCGGGACGATCGACTGCAAGGTCAGTGTGGCCAACACCATGCTGAGCATGCCGCTGACAATGATCCAGCGAACCGGCGTCTGGCGGCGCTGGCGGAATTCAACGACGATGGCCAGCAGCGCCAGCACGACGCCTAGCGGCGTCAAGTTGTTCGACAACGTTGCCAGGTTCGCCAGCAAGGCCTTGAGTGCGTAGTCGACGCCCGCGGCGTAATTGAAACCATCGGCGGCAATTTTCGCTGTGACAATGTACCAGGGCACAACCGCAAGCACCATCAGCAAGGCCGCGCAGTACGGCTTGGCCGAGCGCAACAATTTCCACTGGCCGGTCAGCACGATATGAAAAACCGGCACGAGCGCAATCAACCCGCCATTACCCTTGATCAGGACGGCCAGTGCACCCAGTATCGCAAAGCCAAGAATCTTGCCCCAGCCTGGTTTGCACACATAGGCGATCCACAGGCCGGTGGCCGCCACCACGCAAGCGGTCAGTGGCTGGTCGGCCATGAAATTGACGCATCCTTCGAACACCAGTGGTGTTACCGCATACACGATGACGCCGGCAATTGCCACCGCGCGGTTGCACAACAAGGTCAACGCCAGCGCGATGCCCAGGACCGGCAACACTGCCACCAGCAAATTGATGGTGAACGCTACGGCAACGGTTGCCGGCAGCACGGTGAACAGGAGGCCCAGAATGCCGTAATAGGCGGGCGGCCAGTGGCCGATCGAAATCTTTGGGTAGTGAATATAAAACTCTGCAGCCGCGCCCATCGGATTGGTGCCCAGATGGTGGCGCAGGTAATCAGCAACGAAGTAGGAGTTCAAAAAGTGCGCGGGTTCGTCGGCGCCGGTAAAGCCCGCCTGATAAGAGCGTGCCCATGCCACCCCGAAAGCACCGATCGCCACGGCGACGATATACGCGAGCAGAAAAAATGCGGCCGTTGGCCGCTTGGAAAGAGGAGGATCGGGTAGCATCGGGGTCGTCAGACCGTGTTCAAATAACACATTGTTAGTAGATTTTTGTGATTAATCAGTGTAACAGGGCCGCAGTTGCCGTAATAGAAGTTATCTTAAAAGCCGCAACGATTTGTATGAATGACACAAATTTTGCCGCAATGCACCTGCGCCACCCTTGCCCGCCATTTGAATTCGATCGATCGCCAAATCGACCTCCTGCTGGCGCGAAATTGCTGCAATGCGGCAGTATGGTCGCAGTGCCTGTCGTGCCCGGCGCTACGGTAATTTGATTCCAAACAGCCACGGTTGGGTCTATAATCGCCCGTTTGGCAGTGTTTTCATTTTTGTAAGCAAGCATGACGCTTGGGCAAATCATCATTCATAATTTGTTTTAGGGAAATTCATGAGCGACGCACACAACGGATCTGCAATTCGCACCCCTAAGCAGCTCGTCGCTGCCGTGGCCGGCTTCTTTCTAGTCACGGTCATCGGCATTATTTTGCTGGTGTCGTTCGTCACTACAGAAAAACTCACCGGCGCCGGCAGCAACAGCCAGGACAGCACAGCCATCGCGGCCCGCCTGCAACCTGTCGCCGATGCCGGATACACCTTCCGCGACGCCTCGGCACCGAAGGTGCTGCAATCGGGCGAAACCGTGTTCACCGCCATTTGTGCCGCCTGCCACGCTACCGGCGCCGCCGGCGCACCGAAGCTGGGCGACAACAGCGCCTGGGCCAGCCGCATCGGCCAGGGCTACGACACGCTGCTCAAGCACGCCATCGAAGGCATTCGCGCGATGCCGGCCAAGGGCGGCAATCCCGACCTCGACGATGTCGAAGTGGCGCGCGCCGTGGTGTATATGAGTAATAAATCGGGCGCCAGCTTCAAGGAGCCGGCAGCGCCTGCTACCGCTGCCGCCCCGGCATCGCCTGCATCAGCGGCCGCTGCCGCGCCTGTTGCCGCTGCAATGCCGGCCGCCGCTACCGCTCCTGTTGCCGCTGCAACGCCAACGCCCGCCGCGGCTTCGCCAACTGCCCTCGCGGTGGCCGATGCCGGCAAAAAAACCTATGACGGTGCCTGCGTGGCCTGTCACGGCGCCGGCATCGCCGGCGCGCCCAAGTTCGGCGACAAGGCGGCCTGGGGACCACGTATTGCTCAAGGCAGCGCCACGCTGTATGAGCATGCCATCAAAGGCTTCCAGGGCAAGGCCGGCGTGATGCCGCCGAAAGGCGGTTCGGCCGCCTCGGACAACGACGTCAAGGCCGCCGTCGACTACATGGCCAGCGCCGCCAAATAAAATTATGGATGCCAAAAAAACCGCTCGATGAGCGGTTTTTTTTTGCTGTGCCGCTGGTAAAAACGCACTGTTTAATGCGTCGCCGAGCAAGGGATCCTAATGGAAGATCCGGCATAAGAATTTTCCTGGAATGGCAGACCAAGAAAAACCGCTCGATCGAGCGGTTTTTCTTCACTTCCGACTTACCAGATGATCACGCGGTCCTTCGGCGCCAGGTACATCTTGTCGCCCGGCTTGACCTTGAAGGCCTCATAAAAGCCAGGCTGGTTCATCAGGGTGCCGTTGGCGCGGAATTGACCGGGCGCGTGCGGATCGGTTTTTACTTGCACGATCTGCTGCGCTTCGCGCATTTTCATGCGCCACACCTGGCCAAAACCCATGAAGAAACGCTGGTCGCCGGTCAAGCCGTCGATCACCGGCGCTTTTTTGCCATTTAAAGAAATTTTGTAGGCTTTATAGGCGATCGCCAGGCCGGAGTTGTCCGCGATGTTTTCGCCGAGGGTCAGCTCGCCATTGACCGGGTAGCCGGGCAACGGGCTATAGCCGCTGTACTGCTTGACCAGCATCTTGGTTTTCACGTCGAAGTTTTTATGGTCGGCCGCGGTCCACCAGTCTCTCAGGTTGCCGTCGCCGTCATACTGGGCGCCCTGGTCATCGAAGCCGTGGCTGATCTCGTGGCCGATCACCGCGCCGATGGCGCCGTAGTTGACGGCGTCGTCGGCGGCGGCATCGAAAAACGGCGGCTGCAGGATCGAGGCCGGGAACACGATCTCGTTCATCTCCGGGTTGTAGTATGCGTTGATGGTTTGCGGGGTCATGCCCCACTCGTCGCGGTCGATCGGCTTGCCCAGTTTATTGAGTTCGCGGTTGCTCTCGACCACACGCGAACGCATTACGTTGCCGACCAGGTCGTCGCGCTTGACCACCAGCTGCGAATAATCCTTCCACTTGTTCGGATAACCGATCTTCGGGGTGAACTTGGCCAGCTTGGCTTGCGCTTCCTTCTTGGTCGCCGGGCTCATCCAGTCGAGCTTGTCGATGCTTTGATTATAGGCCGCCAACAGGTTCTTGACCAGCACTTCCATGCGCGCTTTGCTCTCGGCAGGGAAATGTTCTTCCACGTACAGCTTGCCCAGGCTTTCGCCGAGCGAGCCTTCGACGGTGCTCACGGCG
>JAQGNM010000605.1 GCA_028291845.1 Massilia sp.
GCTGTTGCCACCGACACCGCGTGGCCGAGTGCCCACACGAACCAGAACCCGCCGATAAGTGCGAAAGGCACGGTGAGCATCAGCAGCAATGCTTCAGACGTGGAACGGAAGGCCAGGTACAGAAGGAGGAAGATGACACCAAGCGTCAGCGGAATAACCGTCTGAAGTTTGGCGGTCGCACGCTCCAGGTATTCAAACTGCCCCGACCAGCCAAGGGAATAACCGGCGGGTAGTTTGACCTCTTTTTGCACTGCTGCCTGCATGGCCTTTACGGCTGTACGCAGGTCAGTGCCGCGCACGTCGACATACACCCAACCGGCGAGGCGAGCGTTCTCGCTACGAATCATCGGCGGACCATCGACGACTTTCACAGTCGCGACATCCGAAAGGAGAATTTGCGCACCTCGTTCGGTCACCAGCGGAAACTCCCTTAACGACTGAATCGAGTCCCGATAGTCGCGAGGATAGCGGAGATTGATGGGAAAACGCTGGCGCCCTTCAATCACTTCACCAACGTTTTCTCCTCCGATGGCGGCCGAGACTACAGACTGGACATCAGCGACAGACAAGCCATGGCGCGCGGCGCGCACCCGGTCGATATCGACGTCAATGTAGCGGCCACCGCTGAGCCGTTCGGCCAAGGCAGATGTGACACCCGGCACGGTTTTTACAAGGGCTTCAACCTGGGCGGTAACCTTATCAATCTGCATCAAATCCGGTCCGGACACCTTCACGCCCACCGGCGTCTTAATGCCAGTAGACAGCATGTCGATGCGGTTGCGAATTGGCGGCACCCACACGTTGGACAAACCCGGCACCTTAACGACGCGGTCCAGCGCTTCAACAAGCTTTGCCGGGGTGATTCCCGCGCGCCACTGGTCCCTGGGCTTGAACTGAATCGTGGTTTCAAACATCTCCAGCGGTGCGGGGTCAGTAGCAGATTCCGCACGGCCAGCTTTACCAAAGACTGTCGCTACTTCAGGAACCGTTTTGATAAGCCGGTCGGTTTGCTGCAGGAGTTCGCTCGCCTTGGACGCCGACAGGCCAGGCAGTGCGGAAGGCATGTACAGCACGTCTCCCTCGTCGAGCGGCGGCAAAAACTCCCCACCCAGGCGTGAAACAGGTATGACGGTCAGCGCAAGGGCAACAACAGCAATGACAATCGTTGCCAGCGGATGGCGCAGACTTGCTTCCAGCAATGGCCGATACGCACGTATCAGCACACGGTTAATAGGGTTCGACGCCTCGCTGGGTATGCGGCCGCGAATCATGTACCCCATCAGTACGGGAACCAAAGTGATGGCCAAGCCCGCTGCTGCAGCCAAGGTGTACGTTTTTGTGTAGGCAAGCGGGGCAAATAGCTTGCCCTCCTGGGCTTCCAGCGCAAAAACAGGGATGAAGGACAGAGTAACGATGAGCAGCGAGAAGAACAGCGCCGGTCCTACCTCCATTGCGGATTCTCCGATGAGGCGCCAGCGCTCCTGCCCCTCCAGCGGCTTGTCTGGATTGGCATGTTCATGGGCTTCCAAGTGCTTATGCGCGTTTTCTATCATGACGATGGCGGCATCAACCATTGCGCCAATCGCAATCGCAATGCCTCCCAGGGACATGATGTTGGCGTTGACACCCTGGTATTGCATGACGATGAACGCAGCCAGCACGCCCACAGGCAGGGACACAATGGCTACCATTGCACTGCGCAGGTGGAACAGGAAGATAGCGCAGACAAGGGCAACGACAATAAACTCCTCAATGAGCTTGTCGCGCAGGTTGGTCACGGCTGCGGTAATGAGCTTCGAGCGGTCGTAGACCGGCACTACCTCAACACCCTTCGGAAGCGAATCTTTTAGCGTAGCCAGCTTCGCTTTGACTGCCTCGATCGTGGTCAGGGCATTCTTGCCGGAGCGCATAACAACGACGCCGCCGGTGACTTCACCCTCGCCGTTGAGCTCAGCGATGCCGCGTCGCATTTCGGGGCCCAGACGTACAGTCGCCACGTCACGGAGCATCACGGGCGTCCCCGCTTCATTGGCCGACAACAGGATGTTGCGGAAGTCTTCCAGTGACCGCAGGTACCCGCGGGAGCGAACCATGTATTCGGTTTCGGCCATTTCGACGACCGAACCACCAGACTCCTGGTTTGCCTTCGATAAAGCATCGAGCACTCTGGCATGAGAAATGCCGAATATCCGAAGCTTGTCCGGGTCCAGGACCACTTGATATTGCTTGACCATGCCACCGATGCTGGCCACTTCTGCAACGTCAGGAACGGTTTTCAGCTCGAACTTCAAAAACCAGTCGTTCAGCGCGCGCAATTGGCTGAGGTCGTGTGTCCCGGTCCGGTCTATCAACGCGTATTCAAAGACCCAGCCCACCCCTGTGCCGTCTGGGCCGAGTTCGGCTCGGACGCCCTGCGGCAGGCGGCTCTGCACCTGGCTGATATATTCCAGGACCCGCGAGCGAGCCCAGTACAGGTCGGTGGCGTCGTCGAACAAAACGTAGACAAAAGAGTCGCCAAAGAACGAGTACCCCCTGACCGTCTTCGCCCCAGGGACTGCCAGTAGTGCTGTGGTCAAAGGGTAAGTGACCTGGTCCTCGACGAGCTGAGGAGCCTTGCCTGGATACTGTGCCCGGATAATTACTTGGGTATCACTTAAATCAGGCAAAGCGTCCAGGGCGATCCGGGAGACGGACCATAAACCCCATACAGTAATGACAAGTGCCGCAAGCAGCACCCAGAACCGGTTGGCGATGGACCCGCGAATAATCCTCGCAATCATTTCTTGCCTCCGCCGGCAGGCGTCACGTTTTCGAGCAGGTAACCGTCTTTGCCTTCTTTGAACGAGAAATCAGCATCCTGCCCTGCCTTGATGTTCGGGAAGGCATCCGGGTGCGGCTTGATAAAGTCCATGGTCATTGCCGGCCATTTCAGCTCGGGAATGGGCTTATGCGAAAACGTGATGCTTTCCGGCGATACCTTCTCAACCTTACCGACACCGTGGTAGACCCCGGGTCCACTTGACGGGGTCGCTTGCGGCGCAGGCTTATCTGCGATTGCGGCGCGGCGGCAAACTTCGGCAGCACGGACTTCAAACTCGCTTCGGAGTCGATGAGGAATTGGCCGGAAGCGACCACCTTCTGACCTTCGGTCAAGCCGCTCAGGACCTCGGTGTTGTCGCCGATGTCGCGGCCAGTGGTCACCTCTACAGCTTGCATCGAGTTGTTCTCGCTCGCGACCAGGACGACGGAGCGCTTACCGGTCGTGATGACGGCCTCGGTTGGTACAAGAAGTCGGGGCACGGCTTTGTCAGCGCCTAAGCGAACTCGCATGAGTAAGCCAGGAATGAGGCTGCCGTCCCTGTTATCCAACTCAAGACGGGCTTGTACCGTCCTCGTCGCGGTGCTGACGCCGGGCAGTATCTCGCGCACTTTCCCTGAATACTTGCGGGACGGGTCGGCTGCAGCAAACGCTTCGGCCGTCATCCCCGGCTGTGCCGAGCGCGCCAATGCTTCAGGCACTTCCGCCACCAGCCAAATCGTGCGAAGCCCTGCCACCTTGGCAATCGTCATACCTGGAGAAACCATAGCGCCATCGCGGACAGCTAATTCCGTGACGACTCCCGTGACAGGAGACGTCAGCGTTACTTGCCTTTGGGCCTGACCTGTCTTGTCGGCCTGAGCAATGACATCCTCTGGAATCGAGAGCGCACGCATGCGCTGCCGGGCAGCGGCAGCCAGAGCCTCGTTGCCGGAACGTTTGAGGGCAAGATACTCCTCCTGCGGGGCAATCCACTCAGGTGCAAACAATGTCGCAATACGTTCGCCGCGCTTGACGCGCTGCATCGGCGAGCCGGCATGCAGCCGTTCGATGTATCCAGTGACCCGGCTCTGGACCACTGCCGTCGCACTCTCGTCGAACTGGGTTGTCCCAATCACCTCGAGGGTGTTGCGTATCTCTTCGAGGCGCACCGTGGAAAACCGGATACCAAGGTTCTGCTGCAGGGTTGGGCTCACTCTTACGCCGCCTTCCTCGGCGCCCTCATCTGCATACATGGGAACCAGTTGCATGTCCATGAAGGGTGACTTACCCGGCTTTTCGAACTTGTGGCCGGGCACCATCGGGTCGTGCCAGTACAACACCTTGCGGCCAGTCTTCGGGTCAATCTTGTCGCCTGCAGCGGCAGGCACCTGCGTGCCGGGGGTGGTTGTTACACTGGCGTTCTGATGGGTACCAGCCCAATAGCCTGCAAACGCCAATCCGGCGCCAGCGAGCGTGAAAACAAGGGTTTTCAAAGCAATATTCTTTTTCATCGCTTAGCTTTCGAGATCGCGGCCATCTCATGCGGAATCAAGTGATATTCCAGGCTGGCCCAGGTCAATGCTGCCTCCTTTTCCAAGTCGGCTATCTGCAGCTGTTTCTCGAGCAGCATTTTGTTGGCATTGAAGACAGCACTCAAGCTGCCGGTACCGCTACGATAGGCGGCAGTTGCCAGCTCGACCTGCTGGTTCACCGACGGCAGCTGTTGACTCTTTAGCAGGGACACCCGCTCATTCACGCTAGCCAAGGTCGCGGACAAGGTTTCGATCTCAGTCCGTAGCTCGCGTAAAGCGTCTTCGTACTGCAACCGCGCGCGAGTGGCCAGCGCCGACTTCTCGGCGACGTCCCGGTCCTGCCTTTGGGAGCGATTGACCGGGAGCGGAATGCTCACGCCGACGGACACCATGTTCGAGTACTGGCTGCCGCGTTGACTGAATGCGGCTTCGACCGCCCAGTCAGGGCGACGCTCGCGTGAGGCGAGCGTGGTTTCGGCATCGGCCAAGGTCACGGCGCGCCGGGCCGCAAGTGCCATCGGATGGTACTTTTCCAAGTCCGCTACTGGAAGGTTTGGCACATGCGATACAAGCGGAGGTATCGAGTCTGATACCGAATCGACAGGGACCGTTATCCAGCGGGTCAGCGCCTGCCGGGCAGTACGCAGTTCCTGCTCACTCTTGCGCACTGTATCTTGCGCTTGCAACAATACGAGCTGTGCCTGGGTAACTTCGGAAGCCGTGGACTTGGCCCCGCGATGGGCGGCCTGGATGGCTACTGCGTCTTCGGCCGCTGCGTTCTCTATTGCTTTCGAGAAGGCCAGTGCCCGTTGGGTGTACCAGACGCTTATCCAGGCCTTCGCGGTCTGTTCGCGGACCTTGGCCATATTGGCCAGGTAATTAGCTTCTTCCATTTCTACAGCCCGCTGGGCGCGGTCGGAACGAGCAAGCCGTTTGTCCGAGGACACCCATTGCTGCTCGATACCGACGCGCCGCATGGTCATAAAATCCCTGGTCGTACTCCACCGGCCAGGACCATCCGTGGGTACATTCTCAACGCTCAGCTTGAGCATTGGGTCTGGCAATTGGTCGGCCTTGACAGCCGCTTCGCGGCTGGCTTGCACCGAGGCGACACCCGCTTTGTTAGAGGCAGAGCGCTCGGTGGAAAGCTGCACGGCTTGTTCTAAAGTAAGACCTTGGGGCTGTGCAAGCCCCAAGGGAGCGCCAAGCAACAGCGAAGCTAGAACGCTGAGTTGGCATAGACGCGGCGACTGATTCATGGGAATCAGCGGCATATTGAGACGCAAAAACATGGAAACCCCCTGTGCATGGACGAACACCGGCTGCGGCAAGATGCCGGCCGGTAGAACAGCAGGAGGTCAGTTCAAATACGCAGGCGCTGCGTTCGGAAGTAAGGCGGGTCGCTGCCAAGCTCCGGCGGAGAGTCCGGCCAGAAAACTGTGAGCAATAGCGGGACAGCCAGCGTCATAACCGGCATCACAAAGGAAATTTTCGAGCGAGTCAGGGCTGGCGGCGCTGCCAGCTGCTCCAAGGCCAGCTCATCGCCGGCCTGAGCTTTTGCGCACTGAACGGGGTTTTCCTCGTCCATTTCGGCGCAAGGCATCCCTTCCATCATCTTGGGCATCGCCGGCTTTGTAAGCTCAGGGCAGACATACGCAGCCATGGCGATTCCTGATGTCAGGACCGTCACGGCAAGTACGCAGGCTATCAGCCGACAAAATGATGAAAAGAAATGGCGCATGATGACAAATATGTTGGATATGGCAGTGTAGCGTAACTATTCAGCCTTTTGGACATATGAGCCTTCCCACCGTGGGAAGGTCAAGCGAAATTCCACAGCATTTCTGTCTTGGCACGACGTCGAACATTGCTTCAACAGCGCCAGGTGGGCTCTCGTCCCCTGCCGCGCTGCGCCTGCGCGCCGAAAATGGCATGATGGCCGCTGACGGCAAAACTGGAGGACACAGTGGCGACAGAGACTATCGGCGACTACGAGATCGATTACAGCGGCGTGCATATGGGCGACGTCGACGGCTGGGCTGCCTGGGTGACCATTTACGGCCCGTCGGCCAACCCGATGCACCGTAACAGCATCGTGCCGGCCCAGCGGGTGGCGCTCGAGCAGGTGTTCGAGTCGGAAGCGGCAGCCGAGGCGCAGGCGCACCAGGTGGCGCTGGCGATGCTGGAAGAACGCGCGCCCAGGGCGCCCTGACGAATCGAATTGTGCTGTTAAGCGGCGGCGGCAACGCCGTCGCGCAGGTTGGCCAGCGCCACGTATTGCGCCAGGCCGATCGCTTCCGGCCGGTGGGTGGGATCAATGCCGGCGGCGACGATCTGCGCCTCGGTGAACATGCCGGCCAGGCAATTACGGATCACCTTTCTCCGCTGCGAAAACGCTTTCAAGACCACCGCTTCGAGCGTCGCCGCGTTGCACGGCATTCTTTCCTGAATCGGAATCATGCGCACGATCGCCGATTCCACCTGCGGCGGCGGATCGAACGCGGTCGGCGGCACGATGAACAGCAGCGACATATCGTAGCGCCACTGCAGCATCACCGACAGCCGGCCATATACCTTGCTGCCCGGCTCGGCCACCATGCGCTCGACCACTTCCTTTTGCAGCATGAAATGCTGGTCTTCGATCAGGTGGGCAAACTCGGCCAGGTGAAACAACAGTGGACTGGAAATGTTGTACGGCAGGTTGCCGACCACCCGCAGCTTCTGGCCGGGCGGCACGGGAATCTGCGAAAAATCGAATTTCAAGGCGTCGCCCGAATGAATCGTCAGCTTATCGCGCGGAAATTGTTTTTCCAGCCGCGTGACCAGGTCGCGGTCGAGCTCGACCACGTGCATGTGGTCGAGCCGCTTGACGATCAATGCCGTCATGGCTGCCAGGCCGGGGCCGATCTCGACCAGCGACTGGCCCGGTTGCGGGTCGATGGCGTCGGTGATGTTATCGAGGACGAATTTGTCGGTCAGAAAATTCTGTCCAAAACGCTTGCGGGCCACATGTTTCATGTAAATCTTTATTGATGATTAAAAGTGCGGCGCGCGGTCGCCATGTCGAGCGCGCAGCGGATCGCTTCGAGCATGCTGCCGCAGTCGGCCAGGCCGACGCCGCGCGCCGCCAGGTCGAGGGCGGTGCCGTGATCGACCGAGGTGCGCACCAGCGGCAGGCCGAGGGTGATGTTGATGCCGCGGCCGAAGGTCGCGTGTTTCAGCACCGGCAACCCCTGGTCGTGGTACATGGCCAGCACGCAATCGGCTTGCTCGAGGTATTTGGGTTGGAACAGGGTGTCGGCCGGGTACGGGCCGCGCGCGTCGATGCCGCGCGCGCGCGCCGCCGCCAGCGCAGGTTCGATGACCTCGATTTCCTCGCGCCCAAGGTAACCGTTTTCGCCGGCATGGGGGTTGAGGCCGGTTACCAGGATGCGCGGTGCGGCGATGCCGAAGTGCGCCTTCAAATCATGGTCGATGATGCCGAGCACATCGAGGAGCAAATCTTGATCGATGGCGTCGGCCACCGCGCGCAAGGGCAGATGGGTGGTGGCCAGCGCCACCCGCAGCCAGCCGCCGTCGCCATCGCGACCAAGCGTGCCGGCCAGCATCATGACAACCTGCTTCGTATTGGTTTTCTCGGCCAGGTATTCGGTATGGCCTGAAAATTTCACGCCGGCGTCGTTGATGGTCGATTTTTGCAGGGGCGCGGTGACCATCGCCTCGAACCAGCCGGCCTGTATGCCCTCGACGGCCAGGTCGAGCGTGGCCAGTATGGCGCGGCCGTTGGCGGCGTCGAGCGTGCCGGCCACCACGTGGGCCGCCAGCGGCACGTCGATGACGGTCAGCCGCTCCGGCCCGAAATGCGGCAGGCCGCTGTGCCGGAGGGCCTGGGTCGACAGCGCGGCGATGCGGATCGCCGGATCGATGTCGGCCGCCAGCATCGCCAGGTAGGCGGCGTCGCCCAGCAGCACGCAATTGACCTGTGCGCGCATGGCCCAGGCCGCGCGCAGGGAAATTTCCGGGCCGATTCCCGCCGGCTCGCCGGTGGTGATGGCGATGGCGGGACGATGGCCGGCCATGGACTTATTTGTCCTCGCGGAACTCGACGTAGGCGCGGTCGCGCACCTGGCGCGCCCAGTCCTCGGCCGCTTCCTGCATCTTGCGCTCGCGAATGACGTTGCGGGCGGCATTGCGCTGACGTTCCTTGCTGGCGTCGTCGCTCTTTCGCTCGAGCACCTGGATCAAGTGCCAGCCGAACGGCGTTTCCACCGGTCCGCTTACTTCTCCCGGTTTCAAGGCGTTCATGGCCGTTTCGAACTCAGGCACGGAGTCGCCGGGGTACAGCCAGCCCAAATCTCCGCCCTTTGCCGCGGTGCCGTCGTTCGACATGGTGCGCGCCAGGTCTTCGAACTTGGCGGTCTTGTTGTCGATGCGTTCCTTGAAATCGGCCAGCTTGTGCTTTGCTTCGGCCGCCGTCATGGTCGGCGTGACTTTCAGCAGGATATGGCGGGCATGGGTCTGCTGCTGCACCGCTTCGTCGGCGGGCGCGGCCGGCACGGCGGCGCGCTTGTCGACCAGCTTGAGCAAGTGGAAACCGGTGGCGCTGCGGATCACCGGGGTGATCTGGCCTGGCGACATTTTCACCAGCTGCTCGGCAAACAGGGGCGGCAGGCGGTTCGGGTCGCGCCAGCCCACCTCGCCGCCTTTGAGGGCGTCGGGGGCGTCCGAATAGGTCGCCGCCATCTTGGCGAAGTCGGCGCCGGTGCGCAGCTGGCGCGACACTTCGTCGGCGCGCGCCTTGCGGGCCGCGGCCTGCTCGGGAGTGGCGTTTTCCGGGATGCGCACCAGGATCTGCGAAATATTCAGTTCGACCCGGTCGGCGGCGGCAGCCTGCTCGGCCGTCAGGTAGGTGTCGACTTCGGCGTCGGAAATCTGGATCTTGGCATCGACTTCATGCTCGCGCAGGCGCTGCATGGTGATTTCGTTGCGGATCTCTTCGCGGAAGGTGGCGAACGGCATGCCCTCTTTTTCCATTTGGTTGCGCAATTCCTGCACGCTCATCTTCTGCCCTTCGGCGATGCGGCTGATCGCGCGGTCGAGCTGCTGATCGTCGGTGCGGATGTTCATTTCCTTGGCCAACTGCTGCTGGGCACGTTCGACGATCATCGCTTCGGTGACCTGGCGCTGCAGGTCGGCGCTGTCCGGAATCGGCGCGTTGCTTGCTTTCATGCGCCCTTCCACCGAGCGCACGCGGGCGGCGATTTCATTCTTGGTGATCACTTCGTCGTTGACGACGACGGCGATCGAATCGATGACCTTGGCCGAGCTCGATGCGGGCGGGGTAAACCCGGTCACCGGCGCCGCCGCCGGCTGAACCGGCGTAGCTGCGGGCGCTGCCGGTGCGGCCGCGGTACCCGGCGCCGGTTTGCGCACCTGGGCATTGGCCTGGCCGGCCGCCGCGGCACAGAGCACGATGGCCGCAAGTTTCATGGGGTGCAGTCGAAATGGTCGCATAGTCTTGGAAACACTCATAAGATGATTCATATCACATGAAAAAATTCAGCGGGCATCAGTCCGCCAGGCGCTAGCGGATGGTCGCCGGGCTCAGCCGGCTGTAGCCCGGAATACTCTTGTTGAACGACTCGAGCGGATTGCCCAGGCCCAGGCGCGACAGGCCATTGAGTTCAAGCTGGAAAAAAATCGGCGTCGAGGTGGTCAGCGCGGCCGTCACGAAGCGCTGCGCGCCCATGCGGAAGACCCAGCAATCGGCCTTGTACTCGAGTCCGATCAAGCTTTCCACGACTTTTTTGTCCAGCACCGAATAGCTGACCCGGCCGACGCCGTACCAGCGCGTGGTGAGCGGCCACTGGCTCGACAGATCGACGTTCTTGAAACTTTCGCGCACATAACGGTACTCGGCATTGATGACTTTTTTCTCGCCCGGCTGCCACTGCGCACCGAAATTCGAACTGAATACGCTGTGGGTGGTCGCATTGTATTGTACTGCGCTGTCGAAGGCCCAGGTTTCCGATACCCGTCCCGAGGCGGCCAGCAGTACGTCCGAATGGCTCTGGTTGAGGACCGCGTTGGGGTCGAGCTGCACCCTTTGGTTGCCAAAATAAAAACGCTGGCCCAGCGCCAGGCGCAATCGCTCGGCGCCGTTCGACTCGATGAAGCGCGAGGTCAGCGCCACCGTCGCCTGATTGGCGTCGGCGATGCGGTCGTTGCCGACAAAGCGGTTTTCCGTGAACATCTGGGCGAAACTAAAACCGGCCTCTGCGCTGTCGAAATTCGGGAACGCGCTCTGGTCCTTGTACGGGGTGCGCACATAAAACACCCGCGGCTCGAGGGTCTGGGTGACGGCGCGGCCAAACAGCTTGGTATCGCGCTCGAACACCATGCCGCTGTCGAGCGAGAACGTGGGAATCGCCCGGCTCAGCGAGGCGCCCGGCTGCGGCAGCACCGCGGTGCCGTTGCCGACGGTGGTGGTCAGATCGCTGTTGTTGTCGAGGTTGTACTTGGCCGCGTTCATCATCAACTTCGGCGTGATGAAGTAGCTCGGCCGCACGATCGGATACGACACCTGGCCCTGCGCCACGGCGCGGTCGCCGCGCACCAGTTCGGGATGCCAGAAACGCGTGGCCTGGGCGTCGAACGACCAGTCGAAGCCGGCGATATCGTAACGGCCCGTGTGAAAATTGATTTCAGGCAGGCGGTCGTAAGGGCGCGCCACCGTGTAGATCGGGTTGGTGGCCGCCGCCGGGTCCTGCAGCACCTGGTAGTTCTGTACGCGCGCGCTCAGGCTCCAGAATTTCTGGTTGTAATCGGTACGGATTTCGCGCAGCAGCTGGCGCTCGGCGCTGTTGGCCACCGACTGCGAAAAATCGGCCGGATATTCGTTGTCGGATGCGCCCTTGATGTTCCAGCCGTACGACCAGCCGCCGCCCAGCCCTTGATTGTGCAGCGAATTGATCAGCCAGCGGTCGGCGTTTTTGACGCGGTCGTGGATCATCAGTTCGGCGGTGGTCTGGCCGGCATACGCGCCCAGCGCCGTCTCTCCCATGTAGCGGCCGGTGGCGCCCAGCAACAGGCCGCGGCGGAAAATTTCGCGTGGATACAGGGTCAAGTCGCGGTTCGGCGCGATATTAAAATAGTACGGCAGCATGATTTCGCCCGAGCCCTTGGAGCCGAAGCCCACCGACGGCGGCAGCCAGCCCGAGCGGCGCGCGCCCGACAGCGAGAACGACATGGCGGGCGTGCCGAGAATCGGCACATCCTTGAAGTACACGCTGGTCTTGCCGGCGGTGCCGACGTCGCGTCCCTGGTCAAGCCGCATCGTGCTGGACTTCAAGTACCAGTCGGGATTGGGCCCCTCGCAGGTGCTGTAGGTGCCGTCGGTGACCACCGCTTCTTCGGTATTGATGAAATCGATGCGGCT
>JAQGNM010000010.1 GCA_028291845.1 Massilia sp.
GTACAGGGCCAGGATGACGAAGGCCGCTGCGAGCGGCAATTCGCCGGTCAGGCCGAGCGCCTTGATCACCACTTCCATGCCGACCAGCTGCAGGGCGATGTAGGGCATGGTGGCCAGCACGCCGGTCAGCGCGACCGCCAGCTCCAGCGGGCGCGATTGATAGCGTCCGTAGACGACATCGGCGGCGGTGACGTGGCCGGCTTTTTTCGCCGCGTGCCACAGCTTGGGCATGATCAGGAAGACGATCGGGTAGACCAGGATGGTGTAGGGCAGGGCGAAGAAGCCATAGGCGCCGACGGCATAGACCAGGGCCGGCACGGCGATGATGGTATAGGCCGTATAAAAATCGCCGCCGACCAGGAACCAGGTGATCCAGGTGCCGAAATTGCGTCCGCCCAGGCCCCACTCGTCGAGGTTGGATTCGCCCTTGGCGGCTGTGGGCGATTTTTTCGCCGGCTGCCAGCGCGAGGCGACAAAGCCGAGCACCGTCACCAGCACGAAGAAAAAGGCGAAGACGGCCAGCGCTTCCCAGTTGATGTTTTGGGTGTCGAAGTTCATGGCGCCTCCCCGTCGAGGTCGCCCGTGACGGCGTATTTGCGCTCATTGGCGCGGTAGACGATCCAGATGATCAGGGCCGTCACCGGCACCCACAGCAGCTGGTACCAATAGAAGAAGGGAAAGCCGAACAGGGCGGGAAGCTCGCGGTTGTAGAACGGAATCCACAACAGGGCGATGAAAGGCAGGAGCAGAAGCAGTCGCATTTTTTGGAGACCTTGAGTTTGTTTCGAAGCGGACAGGTGTCGTGGTTTTGCAGCGCACGAGACGCGTCCAGCTAGTAATTATGAAACAAAAAATCCATTTGCGTGCGTTGCACCATTTTCAAGCGGGCCATATGGCAGCTGTATTTACGCCATTTGGCGGGCGCCGGCGAGTCGCTACAGGCCCAGTGCCGACAGACCCGGGCGATCGTAGGTCATGAGTGCTGTCATGGAGTCTCCGACATGGTTCGAAAAGCGACAGGCAAGGCAGTGCCGTTGGCGGCGCCATGGCGCCAGCTGAGGCCGTTTTCGACCAGTTCGCCGAACGGCGGCGCCGCCAGCACCGCCGTCGCATAGCGCGCCAGCACCCGCCAGCCCAGTTGCAGGTACAGCGCTCGTCCGGCCCCGGTCGCCACCAGCAGGCGCTCGGTCGCACCGGCTTCGCGCGCCAGCGCATCGAGCGCCCCCATCAGGGCCCGGCCCAGGCCGCGGCGGCGGTGCGCGGGCGCCGTTCCGATGCGGTCGAAGATGGCGGTGGCGCCGTTCATGACAAGCACGCCGGAGGCGGCCACAGCGCCGTCGGCATCGACGAAACGCAGCACGCTGCCGCCATGTTCGACGCTGGCGGCGATGCTGTAACCTGGCGCCGCCGCGGCCGCCATCGGCGCATCGCACGCCATCAGCCAACGCGGTGCTTCGATTTGCCAGCGCGCCGGCAGCGCCCTGCGCAGCTCATCGCAATCGACCGCCGCTTTCAGATACACCAGGGGCTCGTCGATCGCCGCCGCACACGCCTGCAACGCCGCACCCGCATCGACAAACACATGGCGCCGCGACTGGTCGGGCATGCCGACATCGACCACCAGGCCACCGCCGGCATGCCGCGGCAACGGCAAGCCGCGCGCCATGCTCCAGCCCACAAGCCAACGTTCTAAAAGCGCCAGATCCACCGTCAACGTATCCAACGTTTTTTCCTTCTAAAAAATGGACCCCCCATTCTATAGGCGCCCGCGACCGGCGGGAAATCCTCCGCTCCGCCGCAATGCCGCCCGGTCTGGCCGGACGGGCATTTTCTCTTTCAGCTTGTAAGCGCCCGGAACAGCTGTTAACCTTCGTCGCAATGTGCAACGATATTTTTTATCTGAAGGGCGCCGGCGGCGCGCATGCCGGGACCCTGGCGATCGGCAGCTTGGCATGACGCCGGCTGGCCGGAAATGACCGGCTTCGAACAGGCGCAAGCGCATTTCGGCGCCGGCGTCGACGCCATGAATGCCGGCGACGTCGACGGCGCCATGGCGGCGTTTCGCCGGGTGCTGGCGCTGGCCCCCGAGTTGCCGGAAGCCCATGTGAACCTTGGCTTGTTGCTGGCCGAGCGCGATCCCGTCTTGTCGGAAAAGCATTACCAGCGCGCGATCGCCAGCGATCCCTTGCGCCTCGACGGCTACGTCCACCTGGGCGCCTTGCTGGCGTCCCACAAACGCTTTGCCGAGGCCGAGGCCAGCTACCGCCTGGCCCTGGCGCTCGATCCGCACTCGGCGCCGGCGCTGTCCAATCTCGGCGTGCTGCTCGCCTGCAGCGGCCGCGAGGCGCAGGCGGCGGCTTGCTACCGCGCCGCCATCGCCGCCGCGCCCGGCTACCAGCCGGCCCGTTTCAACTGGTCGTATCTGTTGCTGCGCAATGGCGAGTTCGCCGCCGGCTGGCGCCAGTTCGAGGGACGCGGATGGTACGCCAGCTTCGCCCGCCATTTCGACTTTCCCCGCTGGACCGGCCAGCCGCTGGCAGGCGCCTCGCTGATGATCGCGGTCGAAGCGGGCCATGGCGACATGATCCAGTTCTGCCGCTACGCCAGCCTGGCCAGGCGGCATGGGGCGGCGCGAATCGGCTTGGTGTGCCACCCCGGCCTGAAGCGCCTGTTCGCCACCCTGGCCGGGGTCGATGTGCTGTACGCGGTCGACGAGGAAATCCCGCGCACGGGGTGGGACTACTGGACGCCGCCGCTCTCCATGCCGCTGCACTTCGGCACCGAGCTGGCCACCATCCCGGCGCCGCTGCCCTACCTGGCGCCGGCGCGCGCCGATGTCGCGCGGCTGGCGCCGATGGTCGATGCGGCGGCTGGTGGCCTGCGGGTCGGCCTGCGAGTTGGTGTAGTTTGGCAGGGCAATCCCCGTTTCGAGAACGACGCCGACCGTTCGATCGCCGCGCTGAGTACCCTTGCGCCGCTGGCGTCGCTGCCGAACATGCGTTTTTTCAGCTTGCAGAAGGGCGCGTCCGGCAGCCAGCAGGACGCCTTTCCCGGCCTGATCGACCTGGCCCCGCTGATCGGCGATTTCGCCGACACCGCCGCCCTGATCGACGCTCTCGACCTGGTCATCAGCGTCGACACCGCGGTGGCTCACCTGGCCGGAGCGCTGGGCAAGCCGGTGTGGGTGCTGCTTCCGGCCTATAAACCGGACTGGCGCTGGCTGACCGGGCGCGACGATTCGCCGTGGTATCCGGCGGTGATGCGGCTGTTTCGCCAGGCCACGGCGGGAGACTGGGACGCTGTCATCGCCCGCGTGCGCCAGGCGTTGGCAGCACTGTAGCCGCCAG
>JAQGNM010000021.1 GCA_028291845.1 Massilia sp.
CAGCAACGCGGATGGCGGCAGCTACCGCCCAATTGCGGACATTCGCAGTCCGTGCTCTGGTGCGTCTAGGAGGGGAGCAATTATGCAGCGTTTCGTGGCGGCACTAGGAGATCAGGCTTCTGCAAGCTCGATCCAGCGCCCAAGACGATTTCCTCGCAAGCTGCACGGCTACTTCATAGGATTCACTCTCGTCTTCGCAGCAATCGTGCTGACTGGTTTTTCGAGAACGTTCTTTATTCCAGTCGCAATGGGCACGTTTGCGAAGCCGCTGATCGTCCATATCCACGGCGCGTTTTTCTTCGCGTGGACCGGGGCGCTGGTTATCCAGACTTTTCTTGCGGCCACGAAACGGCTGCGGGCGCATAGAAGGCTAGGTTCATTTGCAAGCTGGCTTGTGCTGCCGATGCTCGTGCTCGGGACAACAGTGGCGACTCGCGACACTGTTAACGACTTCCGCGCAGGAGGCGGCGAAGCTGTTCTATCCTTTTTTTACGGTGAGCTTGCAGACTTGGCCATGTTCGGGCTGCTGGCTGGTGGCGCTATGCTGATGCGCAACAAGCCGGAATACCACAAGCGGTGGGTGATCCTCGGGAGTCTAGGTCTGATGGGAGCAGCGGTCGGCCGTATTCCCGAGGTCAGCGCCGCCGGCCTATATATTTTTATCGGAATGATCGCATCAGTCGCCGCCTACGACATCGCCAGTCGCCGAACAGTTCACCCGGCCACTGTTATCGGTGCGGCCATTCTGTTGCTTCTCGGCCTGACGGAAGAGCGGATCGGTAACACGACAATCTGGTTGAGCACCGCTCATCAGCTTTTAAGAGTCTGACGCCCCTCGCAGCCGGTTTGCTTACGACCGCTCTCCACCACTTTCGGACATTCGGCAGTGATAAAGCGAGGGCTGCTTCAAACCCTATCCTTCCGTCATCCTGAACTTGTTTCAGGATCCATCGATCGGCCCGCACGAGCAGTCCCGATCGAGGCATGGATCAAGTAACAAGTTCAGGAGACGACTGTGGGTGATGTGGGGTCAGTCGGTCGCGGTGGGGCGGGATGCGACGTAGATCGCGCAGGCCAGCATGAAGGCGGCCACCGTAAGGGCGAGCCAGAGGCGTGGGTGAGCGCCGACGGTGAACAGGATGTAGCCGAGGGTTATGCCGCTGCACGCGGCGATCTTTCCCTTTCGTGAAATAGCTCCTTTGGCGCGCCATGCTCGAAGCGTGGGGCCGAAGTGGGCGTGGTTGAGCAACCATGTTTCGAGACGTGGCGAGGATCGCGCGAAGCAACCGGCGGCGAGGATCAGGAAGATCGTCGTCGGCATCAGCGGCAGGATCGCGCCGATGATGCCGAGCAGGACGCAGAACAGGCCGAGCGCGAGCCAGCCTGTTCGCATGATCCTGTTTCCGGGAATTGGCCTGTTCTCCGGAGCGGGTATTTCTGTGTATAGTGGATCAGGCAAGACGATGCCCGAGCTTATCGTTTAGCATGAGGCGTTTAGCATAAGGTCACTTGGCTGCCTGCTCGCGCGCGATCCATTCGGTGATCTGCGCATCCAGAACATCGAGCGGTACGGCTCCCTGTCCGAGCACGGCGTCGTGGAAACGCCGCACGTCGAACTTTGCACCGAGCGCGGTTTCGGCTTTTTTGCGCAACGACAGGATTTTCAGCTCGCCGAGTTTATACGCCAGCGCTTGTCCGGGATTGCCGATGTAGCGGTTGACCTCTGCATCGATGTTGGCGTCGGTCAGCGCGGTATTGTCCTTCATGAAGGCGACGGCCTGATCCTTGGTCCAGCCCTTCGAATGGAGGCCGGTGTCGACGACGAGGCGACAGGCGCGCCACATTTCGTAGGACAGGCGGCCCATGTCCTTTTCGGGCGTGTCGTAAATGCCCATTTCGATGCCGAGATGTTCGGAATACAGGCCCCAGCCCTCGACAAAGGCGGTGAATTGCGAGGCGTATTTGCGGAAGTCGGGCAGGTCCATTTCCTGCTGCAGGGCGATCTGGTTGTGGTGGCCGGGGACGGCCTCGTGGCTGGTGAGCGCGGCGAGTTCGTACAAGGGGCGCTGGTCGAGTTTCGAGGTGTTGACGTAATAGGTGCCCGCGATCCCGGCGGCGGGCGATCCGGGCATGTAATAGGCGGTGGTGTTGCCCTCTGCGGTTTCGGCCGGGATGGCGCGGACGCCGTAGGGCAGGCGGGGCAGGGTGGCGAACAATGTGGGCATCTTGCCGTCGTTGATCTTGGCCTGCAGCGCCGCCGCGCCCATCAGTTCGGCGGCGGATTTCGGGTAATATTTAGGGTCGGTGCGCAGCGCGTGGATGAAGGCTTCGCGACTGGAGAATCCGGATTTTTTGGAGAGCGCTTCCATATCGGCGCGGATACGCTTGACCTCTCCCAGGCCGATGTTGTGGATGTGGTCGGCGGTCAGCGTGGTCGTCGTCTGCTGGCGGATCATGAAATTATAATAATTCTGGCCGTCAGGGAGCGCGGAGACGCCAAAGGTCTTGCGACACTTCGGCAGATAGCTGGTGCGGTAAAAGTCGTCGATCTTGCGATATTCGGGGTTGAGCGTTTCGGTGATCAGCGTGATCGCGCGGGACTTCATGCTTGCCCATTCGGCGTCGGTTACGCCTGCGGGCTTGTTGCCCTTGAACGGCGCGTAGAAGCGAGAGTCTTCGGGTTTTGCTGCAATGACGCCGGTGATGGTCTGTTCGAATCCGGTCAGGGTGACGCAGGGCTGCATGAAGCCGCCCGCAACCGCCTGTCGCGTGACGTCAAGGGCTTGTGCGTTCACGGTCGGGAAGAGTGCGAGCCGGGTGAGGTAGCTTTGATAGTCGACCTTTGTGCGGACGGGGACGATGTCGGAGAGGCCCGCGAAATTCTGAAACCAGCTGCCCAGCGTGGAGAAGGTGATCGTTCGTTCGCCGAAGCTGTTGGCCTCGACCTGTTCGGACAGCTGGCGACGGAGTATCGCCTGTTTGGTGACGTCTGAGGGGGAAATCTGGTCGGAGGGGAATGCGTC
>JAQGNM010000035.1 GCA_028291845.1 Massilia sp.
CGGCAATGCCGGCACCACCACCGTCGATGCCGGCACCTTCGACCTGTCGAACAACATGAGCAATTTCGCCGCAGGGGCCACCGGTATCGTCATCATGAGTCAGAACAGCGGCATTTCGTCGCTGGTGCAGCAAAGCGTCAACGTCCAGGCCAACCTGAACGTCGGCGGCCAGTAATCCGCAAGACGGCCGGCAGCGCGCCAGAAAGCACTGCCGGCCGTACTACCGAGAGGATCACCATGAAGTTTTCCATTGATCGGCTTTATCGGCTGTATCGGCTGCACCGACTTCACCAGCGCGACTGGCGCAAGGCCATGCTGCTGGCCGTGTTCGGCACCTCCTGCGCCCTGGGCCACGCCGCCCCGCCGGCACAGGAGCCTGCGCGCACGCGCGCCGCAGACACCAGCGCGGCCATGCCGGCGCCGTTGCCGGATGGATTCAATGCAGCCGCCGACGACGAACTCGACACCGCGCGCGGCGGTACCGGCACCACCATCGACACCCGGCTGGCAGGCCAGGTCAGCGGCAACACTGCCACCAACGTCCAGACCGGCTGGAACGTCATCAATGGCGGCGCCTTCGCCAACATGACGGGCATCCCGATCGTCGTACAAAATTCCGGCGCCAACGTTCTGATCCAGAACGCCACCGTCATCCAGCTACAGATGCAATAACATGCGCGCATGCAATCGCCCAGCTCTGTGCGCCGTGCTGCTCGGTACGGCGGCGTGCGTGTGCGGCCCTGCCGCGGCGCTCGACCTGCCGATCGGTAACGGCGCGCGCTTCAATGTGCCGGTCGCCAGCATGAAAGCGGTGCGCTTTCGCCACACCCTGCATCAACAGTACGATTTCAGTTGCGGATCGGCAGCGGTGGCAACCCTGCTGACTTTTCATTACGGCACACCGGTGGACGAGCGCGCCGTATTCACCCAGATGTTCCTGCAGGGCGACCAGAGAAAAATCCGCCGCGAGGGATTTTCGCTGCTCGACATCAAGCGTTTCCTGGCCACGCGCGGCTTCAAGGCCGACGGCTTCCGCCAGCCCTTGCAGAAATTGTTCGACGCCGGCCTGCCCGCCATCGTGCTGATATCCGAAAAAGGCTACCAGCATTTCGTCGTCATCAAGGGCGCCGCCGACGGCCGCATCCTGCTGGGCGATCCAGCCACCGGCACCCGCGCGATGGCACGCGACGCCTTCGAACAGCTGTGGACCAACAAGCTGCTGTTCGTCATTCACGGCGCCCCGCGGCGGCCTGTGTTCAACGAACGCGCGCAATGGCGCGCCGCGCCGGCCGCGCCGCTCGACACGGCGCTCTACCAGGACGCGCTGCGCGCCTTTGCGCTTGGAAAAAACGGCCCGGGCGACTATTGACAGGAGATATCCGTGCACCTCATTTCAAAGCCCATACGACAGCGCGGCCCGCAAGGTGTACGGCACATCGGTAATTGGTTGGTGGCTGCCGGACTGGCCACCGGCCTGGTCGCGCCGGCCTGCGCCGACACGGCAGACGCCACCGTTCCCGCTGCCGCCGCTACGACGGACAACTGGTCCGCCGTCGACGACGCAGCGCTCGATGGCGCACGCGGCGGCTTCACCAACGGCAATGGCTTGATGGTGTCGCTGGGCATCGATCGCCTGGTGTCGATCAATGGCGACGTGGTCGCCCGCACCAGGATCGAGATCGCCGATCTGAGCCGCATCGGCGCCGACCAGGCGCGACAAACCAGCGAGGCACTGTCGGCGGTCAAGCTGGTGCAAAACGGTGGTGAGAACATCTACAGGGCGGGAGAAATCGGCTCGGCGCTGGGCGGCATCATCGTCCAGAACAGCCTGAACAACCAGGTAATCCGCACCGACACGGTGATCAGTTCCACCGTCAACAGCGCAGGACTGCTCAACGCGCTTAATTTCCAGGGCACCCTGCAAAACGCCTTGACGCGCGCCGTCGGCAGCCAGCCGTGAAAGGCTATCCGTCTGGCTGGCGGGACCCGGACATTCGCATCACGATTCGGCAGGGCGCCGCGCAAGCGGTTCCCCAAGTCAAGCATTTAAAGGAGCAGGCATGCAGCGACATTCGATAGCACGATCAAGCCAGGCCTCAGGCAAGGTATCAAGCATGGTGTCCGGCCAGGCTTCAGCCAAGGTATCAGGCAAGATGTCCGCCAAGGCGTCGCGCAGGGCCGCACTGTCGGCCCTCCTGCTGACCCCGGTGGTCATGGCGCAACCGCAAGCCACGCTTGCCCATGGGCCAACGGCCAACGATTTGCGCGGGCAAATCACCTTATTGAAGGATCAGCTGGAGCAGCAACGGCGCGCCCTCGAGGCGCTGCAAGCGGCGGTGGACGCCCAACGACTGAACCCGCGCGGCGACGGTGCCGGCGCCGGTGTCGGCATCAACGAGCTCGACAACATGCGCGGCGCTGGCAACCCCGGGTTCGGCACGGGGCCGCAAGAAGGCGCCGCACGGATTGGCAATGGCGCAGCAGACAATGGTGAACCAGGCAATGGTGCACCAGCCAACGGTACTCCGCAAGCCACCGGCGCCGCTGCCGCCGATATTGGGACCGCCGCAGAAAGCGGCACTGCCGTCCAAGCCGCAACGCCGGCAGCGGCGGTGCGGCGGCGCACGGCGGCGGCAAATACCGGCAATGGGACGGCGGCTGCCGGGGCTGCGGGCGCGACCGGTACTGCCCGTACCGTCGGTCCAGCCGGCATCGCCGCCGCCGCGGGCGCCGCCCAGCCCGGCAACGCCGGCGGCACAAGCGCCGCGCCACGGCAAGCAGGCAACGGCGGGGCCAACGGCGCCAGCGACGGCGCCGTCGGCAAGCCGCCGCCGCGCGACAGCCGCCCGCCCGCCGTCGCGCCGCTGTTCGAACAGCCAGGGGTTCTCACCCCACGCGGCAAGTTCGTGCTGGAGCCTTCCGCACAGTTCGGCTACTCGTCGAGCAACCGCGTGGCGCTGGTCGGCTACACGGTGATTCCCGCGCTGCTGATCGGCCTGATCGACGTACGTGAAGTCAAGCGCAATACGCTCACTGCCGCCCTCACCGGCCGCGTCGGCCTCAGCAATCGGCTCGAGGCTGAACTGAAGCTGCCTTACGTCTACCGTTCCGACTCGACCGTCAGCCGCGAGCTGTTCACCGGCACCGCCGTCGAACGCGTGTTCGACACCAGCGGGCGCGCGCTCGGCGATGTCGAGGCGGCGCTGCGCTACCAGCTCAACGACGGCGGTGCCGACAAGTCATATTATGTCGGCGGCCTGCGCTTCAAAAGCCGCACCGGGCGCGATCCGTTCAGTGTGGTCACCGACTGCACGCGCCGCTGCATCGGCGACAACGTCAGCGGCACCGGTCTGCCGCTCGAATTGCCCACCGGCTCCGGCTTCTATTCGCTGCAGCCGAGCCTGACCTGGCTGCTGCCGTCCGACCCCGCCGTCTTTTTCGGCAGCGTCAGCTATCTGCACAATTTCAAGCGCAGCGGGGTCAGCCGCCTGGTGCTCGGTGGCGAACGCGAGCCGCTGGGCGAGGTCAAGCCGGGCGACGTCATCGGCTTTAATTTCGGCATGGGCCTGGCGCTCAACGACAAGGCCTCGCTCAGCCTCGGTTACGACCATAGCACCATCGCCCGCACCCGCCAAAATGGCGTCGCCGTTCCCGGCTCCGTGCGCACCCAGCTGGGCACCTTGCTGGTCGGATTCTCGTACCGGCTCAATGAAAAGCGCACCGTCAACGTTGCCATCGGCGCCGGCCTCACGCGTGATACGCCGGACGTGTCATTGACGATCCGCGTGCCCACCAGCTTCTAGCGGCCGCTCCGCCACTGTGAGCGGAGCAGAACAGCCAAGCCTCGACGAGTCAAAGGTCGGGCACAACTTCAGTACAAGACGTGACGTTGAGGCGATTATGCAGTTGCGGCAAGACTTGCGCCACGCGGCCAGGAAGCATTGATACGCCACGATAGACATGCCACGCCGGGCCAAACCCGGGAGCGGCATTTTACCCGGGAGCGCCGTTTTTATTCGAACGTTTCCCCTGTCGGATTGATCGTGCGATGGGTCTTGACTGAAGGCGACCCGCCGGACGGCGTCTTTTTCCGTCGATGCCGATATCGCCCATATCGCCCTTGTCGCCGTTTGTCACGTCTTCGCGGTTGTCTACGTTGTCACCGTTGTGGCGTTGTCGCAGTGTCGCAGTATCGCGTTGTCGCCGTGTCGTGTCAGCGCCGTTGCCACCGCCACCGCTGCCGTTGCGCAGTTGCGGCCGGCGGAACAGGCGAATGCGCTTACAACCTCAACGCCGGTCGCCCCGCTGCTTGAGCAGGTAATAGCCGGCGCCGAGAACGAGCGCGCCCACCGCCGCCTTGCGCGCCAGGCCTGCCTTGTTGTACTGCCATTCTGCCTTGATACCCATTTCTCCCAGCACGTTCGGCACGTGACCGTGCAACAGGTCGTTACCGATATCCTCGACCATATCGATGCGGTCGGCCAGCATCAAAAGCATGAAATGGCGGATGTCGTTTTCCGTCAGCTTGTACGCCCAGCGGCGCAATCTGCCCGACCAGCCGCGCGGCGGCGTGCTGGTGCCGAACAGGGGCGTAATGTGCGGACGCTCGGGCGAAACGAATACCTCGATGCGCTGCGGCTGCTGCGCCAGCGGCCCCACCGGCGCGTTTTCCAGACGGGGCGGCATGCGCTCCATCGGCACCGCGGGCCGGTTTTGGCGATCGAGGTCGGCCCCCCAACCTTGAATGTGCGACATGTCGCGCTGCGGCCGCTGTGTCGGGCCGGCCTCGTCCGGGCCGGCCGGCGCGCGAGCGCCGTTGCGGCCAGGTGTTCCTTTGCGGCCTGGCGCGCCGCTGCGGGCCGGTGCGCCGTCGTTGGCGGCGCCGCTTTCAACGTGATTGCTGTCCATGTTGCTCCTCCATTAATGCAACAACTGCGTGGGCGCGGCCGCGGCGGGACGCGGCTGCCGCATCCCGGGTGGGATCAGGACGGTCTTGATGCAGTTGTCGAGTTTGCTTGAAAAAATATGGTAGGCATCGGCCACCTCTTCCAGCGGCACCCGGTGGGTGATGATTTCCTTTGGATTGAGGCGGCCGGCGCGGATATGCTCGATCAGGCGCGGCAGGTGGCGCTTGACGCTGGCCTGGTTCATGCGCAGGGTCAGGCCCTTGTTCAAGGCATTGCCGATCGGCACGGCGTTGAAGGTGGGGCCATACACGCCGACGATCGATACATTGCCGCCCTTGCGCACCGAGTTGATCGCCCAGTGCAGCGCGGTGGCGGCGCCCGCTTGCAGTTTCAAGGCGCGCCCGGTCAGCGTTTGCACAAAGCTGCCGCTGGCGTCGCAGCCAACCGCGTCGATGCAAACGTCGGCGCCCAGCCAGTCCGTCATCTTTTTGATGTGCAGCGCCATGTCCTCGACTTCGCGGAAATTGACCACTTCGCATTGCGCGTAGCGCCGCACGAAATCGAGCCGGTACTCCACTTCGTCGACCACGATCACCCGGCCGGCGCCCATCAGCCAGGCCGACTTGGCGGCGAAAATGCCGACCGGCCCGGCGCCGAATACCACCACCGTATCGCCTTCCGCGATGTCGCCCATTTCGGCGGCCTGGTAACCAGTCGGCAAGGCATCGGTCAGCAGCACGGCGTCGTCGGGATCGAGGTCGTCCGGAATCAGGGTGGGGTCGACGTCGGCCATGGGAACACGCACCAGTTCGGCCTGGCCGCCGTCGTAGCCGCCGGTGGTGTGCGAGTAGCCGTAGATCCCGCCCACGGCGGTCGCTTCCGGATTGGTGTTGTGGCAGTTGCTGTAAAGCTCGCGCTGGCAAAAGTAGCAGCTTCCGCAAAAGATATTGAACGGCACCAACACCCGGTCGCCGACCTTGCGATGCTGCACGCCGTCACCCACCGCTTCGATCACGCCGATGAATTCGTGGCCGAACGTCTGTCCGATGCGCGTGTCGGGCACCATGCCGTGATACAGATGCAAATCCGAGCCGCAAATGCAGGAGCGCATTACCCGCACGATGGCGTCGCCTGGATGCTCGATCTGTGGGTCGCTCTTGTGTACGTTGCGCACCCGGTAGGGGCCGCGATAGGTCATTGCAAGCATGATTCCTCCCAGCTCAAAACGCGATTGAAAAAATCCCATGCCACTGTCGAAGGCCACACCAACTTACTCCTGCTCCCGGCCGGCGTCGAGAGGCGCGCGGCAAGATTGGCCGGTAAATTTGGTGTCGAGTCGCCGTGGAAAATAAAACGTTTTCGTGACAACATATCGGCGCGGCGCCTTCGTCGGTGCGCCATGGTTTCGGCGGCGCCTCTATACTTCGACGGACGCCACGCCGCGCGGACGCTGTTGCCGGCTCGTGCTGGAAGGCAGTTGATCGTTACCAGACAAGGAGGAAGGATGCAAACCACGTGGATAGTCGCGGCCAACGGCGGCCGCGCCAGAATATTTGCACAGGCCAATCCGGCGCAGGCCCCGCAGGAAATCAACGACATGGTCAACACGGCGCAGCGAATGCGCATCTCGGAAACCGAGCCGGACGGCATCGGCCCCACCGCGGCCACCAACAGCGCGCATAACATCGGCGGCACGCAGGGGGTCAGTCCGGCCCACAACGTCAAGGCCGGCGCGCCCAACAAAGCCTATCAGCCGGCGCACACCCATGACCAGATCGAGGCCGAGCGCTTTGCTCGCGACATCGCCGCCTACCTGCTGCAGGCGCAGCGGCAAGACCGCTTCAACAGC
>JAQGNM010000051.1 GCA_028291845.1 Massilia sp.
GGTTTGCCAGTGGCCGAGGCCGAGGCTGAAGCTGGCGCGCCACTGGCCGGGTCCGATGCTGGCGATGGCGCCGCGCAAACTTTCCGACAGGTAGGCGCCGGAATTGAGCGACAAGGCCAGGATGCCCGCGGTGACGGGGCTGAACTCGATACCGACACTGGGCAAGCCGTAATAAATCACGAAGATTTGCACCAGCAAGGGCGTGCCGCGCATCAGGCTGACGTACAGCGAGGCGGGCCAGCGCAGCCATTGGTGTTTGGCCATGCGCATTAATGCGACCGGGAAACCGATGGCCAGGCCGCCGATCATCGCCGCCATGGCGAATACCAGGGTGTAGCCGGCGCCGGCCAGCATGACCGGCGCGGCGTCGCGCAACAGGGCGAACAAATCCATCGGCGCCGCTTATGGGTTTGTGGTTGCGCGGCTGACGTCGGTGCCGAACCATTTGATCGATGCCGCCTTCAGGCTGCCGTCGGCGGCAATCTCCGCCAGCGCCTTGTCGAGCGCCGCCTTGAATTGCGGATTGGCCTTGGCGAAGGGAATGCCCATCTGTTCGACCTTGCCCACCCGTGGGCCGGCCTTGATCGGCAAGCTGGAATTTTTCAGCAGATAGGCCACCATCAGGCTGTCGTTGAGGGCGGCGTCGATTCGCCCGCTGGCCAGGTCCTGCAGGTTTTCAGGGGCCGCCGGGTAGCTTTTCACGGTAATGCCGGGCACCGCCCTGGCTTGCTGCTCGAAGATGCTGCCCTGGCCGACGCCAAGCTTCTTGCCTTTCAAGCTGTCAAGGCTGGCGTAGCTGGCCGTCTCGTTCTTGCGCACGATCAGCTGCGGACTCGAATAAGTGTACGGTGCCGAAAAGTCGAACGCTTCCTGCCGCTTCGGCGTGATGCCCACCTGGCTGACGATGATGTCGTACTTGCCGGCGCTCAGCCCGGCAAGGATGGCCGACCACTCGGTGGCGACGAATTCGGGCTTGAGGCCCATCCTGCCGGCGATCAGGCGGGCAACGTCGACATCGTAGCCGCTCAGCTGCCCGGTTTTCTGATCCTTGAAATTAAATGGCGGATAGGTGCCCTCCATGGCGATGCGCAAGCTGCCGCGCTGCTTGACCGTCGCCAGCAGGTCGGCGGCGTGCGCCGGCATGGCCAGATTCAGGGCGAGCGCGGCGGCAAGAAAGATCGGGGCAAAACGGACTGGGGGCATGGGACTTCCGGGACAGGCGTGGCGGGTTAATCGAAGCAAATGAGCAGGAGCAAATGACCAGCGACGAGCTCACGCCGCCATTTTGCGATTGCGCGAACCGAAGCGGTGGCCGACGATCAAGATCGTGCTGGCGATCAAGGGCGACAGGCCGAGCACCAATTGCACCAGCCGGTCTTCCGGCAGCACCCACAACTGGCCGGCCGGTTGCTCGGCGCCGGTGGCGGCGGTCAACAGCGGCGCCACCCAGGCAGCGTCGGCATCGACATCGAGAAATATCGCGTCGCCGGTGGTTTGCATGTAGATGTTGCCGCCCACAGCCAAGGTGAAGCAGACGCCGAAGCCGGTTTCCTGCGGACCGATGTGTTCTTGCAGGCTCTGGTTGTGCTGGTCGATCCACAGCTCGACGTCCTGCGGCGTTTCCAGCGCGGACCAGGGAACTGGACGAAAACGCGGCGCGGGTTCGCCTTGTTGATTGGAGATTTCAGTCATGGTAAGGGTATAGAATAAGCTGAAGCCTGTGCGAAAAATCAAGGCTGACCGCGCGTATCGTACGGCATTTCTGCGATGGCGACCATGCGGCGAGGTATTCAAGGCGGGAGGCGATATGAAAACGGCAAAACTGCGCTATCGGACACACGGCTACACATCGGACTTCGAGGAGTTTCTCGACCAGTTCAAGAAAACGCACCCGAATATCGAGCCGGACCAGCAGCGGGGATGGGAAATCCTGTGGGACCGGCATCCTGGGATGGATGATCTTGCCGTGCAAAGGCCCGATGCGGTGCCGGTGCACGGCTACATGTACGAATAAAAGGGGACTGGCTTGGCCGCGTTCGGTCGCAGGTGCACGTCATGTGTCCGACCCAGGCGGCTGTGTTTCAGTTCGCACACGGGACCGCGCCTCGCGGCGCCAGTCCCGTTCGAGCCCCGCCTACCGGGTACCGGGCTTCTCCATGCGCGATATCAGATAGATGCCATACAGCGCCGCCAGTCCCACCAGGATATAGATCACCCGCGCGATCGGCGTGCCCACGCCGAACAGGCGGGCGACCACATCGACGCCCCACACGCCCACTGACGCCCAGTTCAGTCCACCAATGATCATCAAGGCCATGGACAGGTAATCGAGCACCGACACGCCGGTGGAGCGCTTGCCGAGCACGGGCGTCTGGCGCCGTTCCGCCGTGTGGCGGCGATCATTTGCGGGAATGTTCATTGTTGCCATCGTAAGCTCCTTGTGTTTAGCTGATCAACATGGCGCCACACGGGCGACGCCGCAGCCGGCCATACCGCCGGCAAAGATTGGACAGCGTTGAACACAAAGAGTTTTACGGCGTTTTACGGGAGCAGGCAAAAGTGGGCCCGGCTCAACCCTTCCAGGTGCGTTTGAGCCCGGTGTCGGCATGAATCCAGCCGCCCTTCGGCCCGGAGCGGTAATAGAATCCCACCCCGCCCTGGCGGAAGCTTTTAACCAGGCCGCCCAGCACTTCGCTGTTGAGGTTGGCGATGCGGATGTCGGCGGCCATGCCCCTGATGTGCAGCGACTGGCGCGCGGCCGGCACGCCCTGCTCGATCAGGCGCGAATTCGACTTGGCGGTGCGAAAGCCCGACAGGATTTCCAGCGGCTGGTCGATGCCGTAGCGGG
Source organism: Massilia sp. (assembly GCA_028291845.1). Classification (GTDB taxonomy): domain Bacteria; phylum Pseudomonadota; class Gammaproteobacteria; order Burkholderiales; family Burkholderiaceae_D; genus JAFCUW01. The sequence continues at coordinate 2,849 of JAQGNM010000051.1, forward strand.
CCACGAAAGCCTGGGTGCCCCACAGGGTTTCGAACAATTTCGGGTCGATCGGCGCGGTTTCCTTGCCATTGACGTCGCGCATCAGGTGGCACAGTTCCTGGTAGGCGGAATCGATCATCTCGCCGTCTTTCCAGTACAACACGCTGGCTCGTTCGCCGCTTTGCGGACGGATCACCGACAAGGTACGCGGCTTCAGCCAGAAATCCATGTCCAGCGCCTGGGCATCGAAAATATCCGGCGGCGGCGCCATTTCGGTGGCCGACACCATGGAGGACGACGCCGCCGGGCCGGCACTGGCGATGCGGGTCGCCGCCGCGGGCTTCGCTGGCGTCCTGGCCAGATTGGAGGAATGCGTGGACGATTGCGCCGCCTTCGCGCTGGCGCATCCGATCAGCGGGGTGGTCAGCGCGCCGAGCGCCGTGAGGGTCAAACCTTGGTGGAGAAAGTCTCTGCGCGAAGCCATATCAAACGTCGGTAAAAATCAAGGCGCTCACTATAACGCAAGCGTTTGGGGATACGCCGCCGTTTTGCGGGCGGCGGCGGAATTATTTTGAACTGTCGGGATTGCAGTTGCAAAAGCGCTTGCTGGCGACGGCGCCAGGGACGGCATCGAGCGGCTTCCACAACAGGTCCGAGTCGACGCCGTAGCAGGTTTTTTCCTTGCCGGCGTTGATGTAGCCAAAGCGCGCATAAAAACCGCTGCTGTTGACGGTGCCATGGATGCGCACCTTGGCCACGCCCCAGCCGCGCGCTTTCGCTTCGGCGGCGTCGAGCAAGGCCTTGCCGACACCTTGGCGCTGGGCTTGCGGCAACACGTGACACAAGGCCAGCTTGCCGGCCTGGGTGATCAGCGCCACGCCGACGATGCGGGGCTGATCGCCATCGGCGGCCGGGGTTTCCGCCACCACCATGTGATTGGCCGGCGCCGCCACCCAGGCCGCCACCTGGGCCGGATGCTTGTTGCCCAACCAGGCATCGAGGATGCCCTGGTCGTGGCGGTGGTCTTCGACGCAGGTTTCGAGGATCGCCTGACGCAAGACGGTGCAGACAGCCTCGGCGTCTGCGGCGACGGCGGCGCGGGTGGTGAATCCGATTTTCATGAACAAAGGATAATGGTCAGAGGGAAAAGTTATTGCAAACTACCAAGGCGGCACTTCAGACGGACTATACACGGAAGCGCTCGCGCCTGCTGTGCGCGCCGCGCATGCGCGCGCTTTACCGGCCTCGGTTGCGGCGTGGCTACAACGGCGGCGCCAGCTCCAGGCAATCTTCCAATTAAGCTTATGACGAAACTGTTCTTCCCAAGCGCGCCGGTATTGACGAAGATACTGGTCTGTTCCCTATTAAGGTAATGCACCATGACACGTTCCCGTATCCCGTTCAGCCGTCGCCTCCTGCTTGCATTCACGCTGGGCGCTTTTGCACTGCCGCTGGCCGCGCGCGCCGCCGATACCGAGCTGCTCAAAGTCTCCTACGACGTGGCGCGCGAACTGTACAAGGACGTCAACCCCGCCTTCATCGCCGACTACAAGCAGAAAACCGGCGAAACCGTGGTGATCAAGCAGTCGCACGGCGGCTCGAGCAAGCAGGCGCGCGCGGTGGCCGACGGCCTTGAAGCGTCGGTGGTGACGATGAACCAAGCCAACGATATCGACATGCTGGCCGACCGCGGCCTGGTGGCGGCCGACTGGGCCAAGAAATTTCCAAACAATGCCGCGCCATATTATTCGACCATGGTGTTCCTGGTCCGCAAGGGAAATCCCAAGCAGATCAAGGACTGGGGCGACCTGGCCAAGCCTGGCGTCAAGGTGGTCATTCCGAATCCGAAAACCGCCGGCAACGGCCGCTACACCTATCTGGCGGCCTGGGGCTCGGTGCTGAAAAAAGGCGGCACCGAAGCGCAGGCGCGCGAACTGGTCGGCCGCATCTTCAAGAACGTGCCGGTGCTCGACGGTGGCGGCCGCGCCGCCACCACCACCTTCACCCAGCGCCAGATCGGCGACGCCCTGGTGACGTTCGAAAACGAAGTGCAGCTGGTGCGCGCCGAGTTCGGCGACAACTTCGAGGTGGTGTACCCGGCCACCTCGATCCTGGCCGAGTCGCCGGTGGCGGTGGTCGACAAGGTGGTCGACAAGCGCAATGTACGCAAGCAGGCGACCGCCTACCTGAACTTCCTGTACACCGATGCCGGCCAGGAAATCGGGGCCAGGCACTTCATGCGCGTGCGTTCGGCAGCGATCGCCAAGAAATACGCGGCCAACTACAAGCCGGTCACCCTGTTCACCGTCGACGAATTGTTTGGAGGTTGGAAGGCTGCGCAAAAGAAACACTTTGACGATGGCGGCGAGTTCGACAAGATTTACTCGTCGAAGTAAGCGCGCGCACCAACCCGCCTCAAAGCAAAACGACAACGATACGCACAAATAGTATTGCCAGTTTCAAAAGGCTCTGCCGCAACGCAGGGCCTTTTTTCATCAAAAATGCCATGCTCCAGCATGATTCAGCATGTGCACCATGGACATTGCCCAACATGAATGCTATCTTCCGCACTAATGGTAGTTGCCACACATCTAGTTTCCTTAATTCAGCATCCGCCACGCCTGGCCCCAGCGTGCCCGATCTTGAACACTCCACCTAAAATTGACCAAATGAAAAAACTGCTCGTCACTCTTGCGTTGTCGTTCGTCACCGGCGCTGCCCTCGCCGGCCCGTTCGGTTCGCAATCCGTGCTGGTCGTCGAAGACGACACCGGCAAGGTCCTGATTGAAAAAAATGCCAACGC
>JAQGNM010000054.1 GCA_028291845.1 Massilia sp.
AGGCATGGGACAGGCACCCGATGGGAGCCAGTCCCCCTGCTGCGTGAGGCGCGACCGCGCGAAACGTAGGGGGGACTGGCCGGGCCGCGTTCGGACCGAAGGTGCCTGTCCCATGCTTGCGTTCGTGCTTAAGTGACTGGCATTAGGCTCCGCCGAGGGCTTTTCATCTGACTAAACCGAACAAAAGTAGGGGTTCACTTTTGTTCGATTGGAATCGGTTGATTGCCGGGCACCGGCACCGCCGTCACGCTGTTTTTCGGGCTGCCGTCGATCAGGCGGTCCGAATAGACCAGGTAGATCAAGGCGTTGCGCTTGGGGTCGACCATGCGCACCACGCGCACGTGCTTGAAGAAGATCGACGCGCGTTCGCTGAAGACTTCTTCCTGTTTCGGCACCTTGCCGGGAAAGCTCAGCACGCCGACCTGGCGGCAAGCCACCGACGATTCGGCCTTGTCTTCGGCCAGGCCGATGGCGCCCTTGATGCCGCCGGTCTTGGCGCGCGACAGGTAGCAGCTGACGCCGCCGACTTTCGGATCGTCGAACACTTCGACCACCACCTTGTGGTCGGGGCCGATCAGTTTGAAGGCGGTATCGACCGCGCCGATGGTTTCCGCCATGGCGCTTGAGGCTGCCAGGGTGGCGGCCAAGGCCAGGCTGGCTGCAAGGAATGTACGCATAATCATGTCCAATAAAGAAAAGGCCCGACCGGGCCTTCTTGTATTTATTCTACAGGAGCAAAGCGCGGCACGGGCTGGCCATCCACCATCACGGTCTCGAAAAACACCGATCGCGGCCGCGCCCAGATGGCGCCGTCGGCCGCGCGGTAAATCACCAACTCGGAGAAGTCCGATTCGAGCGTGGCCATGCAGACCAGCTCGTAGAGCCCGCCCTTGTAATGCCTGAAACGGCCGTTACCAGACTGCATCAGCTGTCGGCTTTTTGCTCCGCCAACGCTTTCTGCTTTTTCTTCAGATTCTGGATGACTTTCAAAGCTGCTTCGATGCCGGCCGCGTCGTCGAGATCGCTGAAGGCGTCGAGCACTTCGTTGAGGACGCGGTTACGCATGGCGGCCTCGTCGACCTGAATTTCCTTGGCGGGCTTGGCCGTGGCCGGCTTTTGCGCCGACGCAGCCGCTTTGCCATGGGCCAGAGCGGCCTGCCAGATTACCCAACGACGTTGCGTTTCAAACACCAGGTATTCCTCGGGCTTGTCTTCACGGCGACGCACAATGTGCCCGTCACGTTGTGCCCATGCCTCGAATGCACTGCGCATTTTTATCCTTTATACGCTCTGATCGCGTTTCACACTACGGGAAATACAACATTTCCTAATAGTATCATCTCTTGGGGGAACCTTAACAACACAATTCGCTTGGCGTGCTTAACTGTTGTTGTCAGGACAAAAACGATTCGGCACCAGGCCGCAAGTGTTTTGCCGTAGCAATAGTACACCGCGCGTTGTAATTATGCAATAATTGATACCCTGTCAGTAACCATAGGCTGCTCAGATCAGCTTGTCGCCGATTTGTTACAATTTGCCACAGATCGCGCCCCGGTGGAACAGAAAGACAACGATTTTTTTCACCGGGATGTATTTGTTGCACCTTCTCGACTGCCCCTTCTCACTGCGCGCGCAGTCACGCGCCGCGTATTTACCAGCCACTTTATTTTCCACGCTTTCATGAAAATAGCAACATGGAATGTCAATTCCCTTAAAGTACGCCTTTCACACTTGCTTCAATGGCTGAGCACGCACCCGGTCGATATTTTGTGCCTGCAAGAAACGAAGCTGACCGACGATAAATTCCCTGTCAGCAAAATCAACGCGGCGGGGTATCAAGTGGTGTTCAGCGGGCAAAAAACCTATAACGGCGTGGCCATTCTGTCGAAGCTGCCGATCACTGACGTGGTCAAAAACAATCCCTTGTTCGACGACCCCCAGCAACGCATTCTCGCCGCCACCATTGGCGGCATGCGCATCGTCTGCGCCTACGTGCCGAACGGCCAGTCGGTCGATTCCGACAAGTACGCTTACAAGCTGAGCTGGCTGGCAGCGCTGCGCGAGTGGCTGGCGGGAGAAATGACGGCGCACCCGGCGCTGGCGCTGCTGGGCGACTACAACATCGCGCCGGAAGACCGCGACGTCCACGATCCCGTCGAGTGGGCCGGGCAAATCCATTGCTCGGACCGCGAGCGCGCGGCCCTGGCGGCGCTGACCGACCTCGGCCTGCAGGACGCCTTCCGCCTGTTCGAGCAGCCGGAAAAATCGTATAGCTGGTGGGATTACCGCATGCTCGGTTTCAGGCGCAACCGCGGCTTGCGCATCGATCACATCCTGCTTTCCAGGGCGCTGGCCGCGCGCTGCACCGCCTGCGAGATCGACCGCGAACCGAGGAAGTGGGAGCAGCCGTCCGACCACGTGCCGGTCACGGCCACGCTGGCATAGCCGGCGCGTCGAGCATCGACTGCACCTTGGCCGCCGGCGCCGGCGGCGAGAACAGATAGCCCTGCGCGTAGGTGCAGCCGGCCTCGGCCAGCAGGGCGAACTGCCCTTCCGTCTCCACCCCCTCGGCCACCACCGCCAGCTGCAGGCTGTTCGACAGGGCGATGATGGCGCGCACGATGGCGCGGTCCTCGGCCGACGTTTCCAGCTCCCTGACGAAGGCGCGGTCGATTTTCAGCTTTTTGACGGGAAAGCGCTTCAGATACGCCAGGCTGGAATAGCCGGTGCCGAAATCATCGATCGACAAGCGGATGCCCATGGCGTTGATCTGGCCGAGAATCTCCAGTGTCTGCTCGCCATGCTGCATCAGCGCCGTCTCGGTGATCTCGAATTCGATCATGGCCGGGTCGATGCCGGTCGTTTCCAGGGTGCGGCGGATCGAGTCGATCAGCCCGCGGTGCATGAACTGGCGCGGCGACAGGTTCACCGCCAGCGGCACCGCCGCCAGCCCGGCCTTCTGCCAGGCCATGCTTTGCTCGCAGGCGCGCCGCATCACCCACTCGCCGACCGGCACGATCAGGCCGTTCTCCTCGAGGATCGGGATGAAACGGTCGGGCAGCACCAGGCCGCTTTCATTGCCCGGGCCGGGGCGGCGCCAGCGCAGCAGCACTTCCATCGATTGCAGGCGGCGCGAGCCGGTTTCCAGGATCGGCTGATAAAACAGCTCGAACTGTTCTTCCGCCAGCGCCGAGCGCAAGCTGCTCTCCATTTCGAAGTGCTGGGCCGCGGTCTGGTTCATCTTCTGCGTGAAGAACTGGTAGTTGTTGCGCCCGCTCTCCTTGGCGTGGTACATGGCGGCGTCGGCGTGGCGCATCAAGGTGTCGACATCGCCCCCGTCGTCCGGGTACATACAAATGCCGATCGACGGCGTGATGTGCAGCAGCCGGCCTTCGAAGGGAAATGGCGCATCGAGGGCTTCGATGATTTTCTCGGCGACGCCGCCGCATTCGGCGCCGTCGCCGACGCCCGGCACCAGCACGACGAATTCGTCGCCGCCCAGGCGCGCCACGGTGTCGCTGGCGCGCACCGCGCGGCACAGGCGGCCGGCCACTTCCTTGAGCAGGTGGTCGCCGGTCTGGTGGCCGAGCGAATCGTTGATGGTCTTGAAGCGGTCGAGGTCGAGGAACATCACCGCCAGCCGGTGCTCGTCGCGCACGGCCGTCAGCATGGCACGCTCGAGCCGGTCGGCCAACAGCGAGCGGTTCGGCAGGCCGGTCAGGCTGTCGTGGTAGGCCATGTGGTGCACGCGCGCCTCGGCCTGGCGCCGCTCGACGATTTCCGCCTGCAGCAAGGCGTTGGCGCCGGCCAGTTCGGCGGTGCGCTCCTGCACCCGCAGTTCGAGGTCGTCGCGCGCGCGCCGCACCGTGTCGGCAGCTTCGCGGCGCACGGTGACGTCGTCGATCAGCCACACCGAACGGTCGCGCGGGCGCGCCAGGTCGAACGGCCGGCCCGACAGGCGCGCCCAGAACAGGCTGCCGTCTTTGCGCACCAGGCGCGTTTCGTAACTGCTCACCCGCCCTTCGGCGAAATCGCGGCCGGTGTCGATGCGGGCGCGATTCCACGCCGCCAGGTCCGGGTACAACTCGCGCACCGAAAGATGATCCATTTCGCCGGGGCCGTAACCGAACAGCTCTTCCATCTTGGCGTTGCTGCGCAGGTTGAAGCCCTGCTCGACCACGGAAATGCCGAGCACCGCGCTGTCGAGAATCGCCTGGTTTTCCAGCAGGGTGTTGCGCAGCGCTTCCTCGGCGCGCTTATGCTCGGTGCGGTCCTCGATGATCCAGATGGTGCCGGCGGCCGGGTCGTCCGGATTGACGACGTAGGCGATCAACTGCGCCCACAGCACGCTGCCGTCTTTTCGCTGCATCGTCACTTCGGTCTGGAACGGCCGCCCGTTCGACAGCAGCGGCCAGGCCGCCGCGCCGACCGCCTCGTAGACCGCGTCGCTCGGATACAAGGCGCGGCCGGGCAGGCCGAGCGCCTCGTCGTCGGCATAGCCGAAGGTATCGGCAAAGCCGCGGTTGTAGCGGGTGATCAGGCGGTTCTTGGTGAACAGGATGCTGATCGAGGCGTTGGTCATGATGGCCTGCACCTCGACCAGGGTCTGGCGCGACTCGGTGATGTCCTCGAGAATCCAGATGGTGCCTTCCTGGCTGTGCTCGAGATCGAGCGCCTTGGCGCGTACCCGGCACCAGATCCTGCTGCCGTCGCGCCGTACGAACTGGTGCTCGGCACATTCGTAAGGCTGGCCGGTGCCGAGCAACGGACCGGCGAAGGTGCCGAAGGCGCGGTAAGCCTCGCCGGAGACGAACACCAGGGACGCCGGGTGGCCCCTCATCTCATCCTGGGTGTAGCCGAACATCTCGGCAAAGCGTGGATTACACGACATCATGATGCCGGCCTTGCTGAACAGGATGCCCACCGAGGCATTGTCGAGAATCGCCTTTTGTTCGAGCAGGATCTGGCGCAACTCGGCCTGGCTGCGTTCGAAGTGGCGGATGTCGGTGAACACGATGGTGCAGCCGGCGGCGCCGGCGAGCGGCTTGGCGCGCAGGTGCACGGCGACCGCCTCGCCGCCGGCGGCCAGGGTCGCATCCCAGTGCTGCGGCGCGTGGACGGCGTCGCGCAACACGGCGGCGCCGCTGTCGACGCTCGCCGGCGCGAAAAAATCCAGCAGCGAGCGGCCAAGCGGGTCAAAGCCCAGCAATAGCACCAACTCCGCGTTGGCGGCGGTGACGACGGCATCGCGGTCGCAGGCGCAGGCAGGCGCGCCGATCAGCGCCAACGCGGCGGCCACCGTGCATTGAGGGGATGTGGGTCGGTCCATGGGTCTCGCTGTGCGGCGGCTTCCAATTGGGCCGCTCTCGTTGCTTGATCATAAACCCATGCTTGCCGCCAGGCCAGACAAATGAAACGGGGGCATCGCGCGAGCGCGGCGATGACACTGGGAAACAACAGCGTATGGCCGAAAATGCAACAAACGGCCATGACGGCCGTTTGGTCGCACTAGAATGCGTCGCCCGGCACCCTGACGAATCCTTCCATCAGCACCCGCGCGCTGCGGCTCATGATGGCTTTACTGACGCTCCACACGCCGTCCTGGTTGACCGCCTCGGCGCCGACCCGCAAGGTGCCGGACGGATGGCCGAAGCGCACCGCCGTCCTGGCGCCGCCGCCGGCGGCCAGGTTGACCAGGGTGCCGGGAATGGCGGCGGCGGTGCCGATGGCGACGGCCGCCGTGCCCATCATGGCGTGGTGCAGCTTGCCCATCGACAGGGCGCGCACCAGCAGGTCGATGTCGCCGTCGCCGACCTGCTTGCCGCTCGACGCCGTGTAGGCCGCCGGCGGCGCCACGAAGGCGACTTTTGGCGTGTGCTGGCGCTTGGCGGCGTCATCGATATGCTTGATCAAGCCCATTTGCAGCGCGCCATACGCGCGGATCGTCTCGAAGCGCGCCAGCGCCTTGGGGTCGCCGTTGATGGCGTCCTGCAGTTCGGTACCGGCGTAACCGATGTCCTCGGCATTGACGAAAATGGTGGGAATGCCGGCGTTGATCATGGTGGCCTTGAACTTGCCGACGCCGGGCACCTCGAGATCGTCGACCAGTTGACCGGTCGGGAACATCGCATTGCTTGCTGCATCGCCGCTGCCCTCCTCGTCGGCCGCCGGGTCCATGAACTCGAGCTGTACTTCGGCCGCCGGAAAGGTCACGCCATCGAGTTCGAAGTCGCCCGTTTCCTGCACTTCGCCGTCCGTCATCGGCACGTGGGCGATGATGGTCTTGCCGATGTTGGCCTGCCAGATGCGGATGGTGGCGACGCCGTCGCGCGGCAGTTTGTCGGGTGCGATCAGGCCGGCGGCAATCGCGAACGGCCCCACCGCCGCCGACAGGTTGCCGCAATTGCCGCTCCAGTCGACAAACGGAGAATCGATCGACACCTGGCCGAACAGGTAATCGACGTCGTGTCCCGGCTGGGTGGCCGGTGCCAGGATCACCGTCTTGCTGGTGCTCGAGGTGGCCCCGCCCATGCCGTCGATCTGCTTGGCATAGGGGTCGGGGCTGCCGATCACCCGCAGCAGCAGCTTGTCGCGCGCGGCGCCCGCCACCTGGGCGGCGGCCGGCAGATCGGACAATTTGAAAAACACGCCCTTGCTGGTGCCGCCCCGCATATAGGTGGCGGGGATCTTGATTTGAGGAGCAGATGACATGTCAGGCCGCCTTCGTCGATTCGAGAAAATCCTGCGCAAAACGCTGCAGCACGCCGCCCGCTTCGTAGATCGATACCTCTTCGGCGGTATCGAGGCGGCAGGTCACCTGCACCTGCTCGACGTCGCCGTTTTTGCGGGTGATGATCAAGGTCAGATCGGCGCGCGGCAAGCGCTCGCCCACCACATCATAAGTCTCGCTGCCGTCCAGTCCCAGCGTCTTGCGGTCGGTGCCGAGCTTGAATTCGAGCGGCAGCACGCCCATGCCGACCAGGTTGGTGCGGTGAATCCGCTCGAAGCCTTCGGCGACGATCGCTTCGACGCCGGCCAGCCGTACGCCCTTGGCTGCCCAGTCGCGCGAGGAACCCTGGCCGTAATCGGCGCCGGCGATGATGATCAAGGGCTGCTTGCGGCCCATGTAGGTTTCGATCGCTTCCCACATGCGCGTGACGGTGCCCTCCGGCTCGATGCGCGTCAGCGAACCGGCCCTGACTTTGCCGTCTTCCATCACCATCTCGTTCTTGAGGGTCGGATTGGCGAAGGTGGCGCGTTGCGCCGTCAAGTGGTCGCCGCGGTGGGTGGCGTAAGAGTTAAAATCTTCCTCCGGCAGGCCCATCTTGTGCAGATATTCGCCGGCTGCCGAATCCAGCATGATGGCGTTCGACGGCGACAAATGGTCGGTGGTGATGTTGTCGCCCAAGACCGCCAGCGGCCGCATGCCCTTCAAGGTACGCTCGCCCGCCAGCGCGCCTTCCCAGTACGGCGGACGGCGAATATACGTGGTCTGCGGGCGCCAGTCGTACAACGGGCTCACTTTCAAGCCGTCATCGAGCTGCTTTGCGAACATCGGGATGTAGACTTTACGGAACTGGTCCGGCTTGACGGACGATGCCACGATGGCGTCGATTTCTTCGTCCGAAGGCCAGATGTCGGCCAGGCGGATCTCGCGGCCGTCGGCGCTCTTCCCCAGCACATCCTTTTCGATGTCGAAACGGATGGTGCCGGCGATCGCGTACGCCACCACAAGCGGAGGAGAAGCTAAAAAGGCCTGTTTTGCGTATGGGTGGATGCGGCCGTCGAAATTGCGGTTGCCCGACAGGACGGCGGTGGCGTACAGATCGCGCTCGATGATCTCTTGCTGGATCACCGGGTCGAGCGCGCCGGACATGCCATTGCAGGTGGTGCAGGCAAAGGCGACCACACCGAAGCCGAGCTTTTCCAGCTCCGGCATCAAGCCGGCTTCTTCCAGGTACAGGGCCACCGTTTTCGAGCCCGGCGCCAGCGACGATTTGACCCAAGGCTTGCGCAATAATCCCAGCCTGTTTGCGTTGCGGGCAATCAGGCCGGCGGCGATCATATTGCGCGGGTTGTTCGTGTTGGTGCAGCTGGTGATGGCGGCGATGATGACGGCGCCGTCGGGCATCAAGCCCGCCTCATTTTCCACCACGCCGGAGATGCCGCGCTGCGCCAGCTCCGAGGTCGGCACCCGTTTGTGCGGGTTGGACGGCCCGGCGATATTTCTCACCACGGTCGACAGGTCGAAGGTGATCACGCGTTCGTATTCGGCAGTGGCCAGGCTGTCGGCCCACAGGCCGGTGGTCTTCGCGTACAGCTCGACCAGTTTGACGGTGTCGTCTTCGCGGCCGGTCAGTTTCAAATACTTGATGGTCTGCTCGTCGATATAAAACATCGCCGCGGTCGAGCCGAATTCGGGCGCCATGTTGGAGATCGTGGCGCGGTCGCCCAGGGTCAGGCTGGCCGCGCCGGGGCCGAAAAACTCCAGGTACGAGGACACCACTTTCGCATTGCGCAGGAACTCGGTCAACGCCAGCACGATGTCGGTGGCGGTGATGCCGGGGCCGGCCTTGCCGAGCAGTTCGACGCCGATGATGTCGGGCAGGCGCATCCACGAGGCGCGGCCCAGCATCACGCTTTCCGCTTCCAGGCCGCCCACGCCGATGGCGAGCACGCCCAGCGCATCGACCATCGGCGTGTGCGAATCGGTGCCGACCAGGGTGTCCGGATAGGCCACCCCGCCGCCGACCTGCACCACGGGGCTCATGCGTTCCAGGTTTATCTGGTGCAGGATGCCGTTCCCCGGCGGGATCACATCGACATTCTTGAATGCCTTCTTGGTCCACTCGATGAAG
>JAQGNM010000152.1 GCA_028291845.1 Massilia sp.
GCCCTTTGCGCTGTGCCAGTGCGATTACCGGTTGAGCGCCTGAGGCTGCAAGCCAAATAGTGAATTATACGGTCAAGTTACGGCTTTCACATCCCATCTGCCCTGCGGGCGCTTTCTTCGGAGTAAAAGAGTTGTGACCGGCATAAAAAAAGCGCTGCGGGCGAAGCCGGCAGCGCTGTATGTGAAGCCGGTCGAACCGGCATCGATCAATTCATCGGGTGGTTGATGGCCATGATCCAGTAACGGGCCAAGTCGGCCGTGCCGTCCTTGCCGCCGACGCCCTTGAGCGTGGTGATCGCTTGCGCCTTCTTGCCGGCGACAGCCTGGGCTTCGCCCAGGTGCAGCTTGGCATCTTCAGGATTGCGCAGGCCGCCTGCCTTGATGGCGTCTTGCATCATCTGCAAACCTTTGTCGGCCTGACCGGCTTGCACCAGGCCATAACCCATCGCCAGCAAGCCGTCGTTATCCTTGGCCTTCACCAGTGCGGCCTCGTCGGTCGCCTGGGTTTTCTGGGCGTCGGCCAGATTCTTCTCGGCCAGGTCCTTCAGACGCTGGTGACGGGGCGCTTCGGCGCCCACACCCAGCGCACCCGCCTTGTAACCCTTGTCGATCACTTTGAGGGCTTCGGCCGGCGCTTTCGCCTGCAGCACCAGCTGGGCCATCTCGACGAATTCACTTGGCTTTTTCAGCAGGTTGTTGGCCAGCTTGAGGCGGTACACGTCGACCGTCAGGCGGTTCGAGTAGCCGGGCTTGGTGACCACGCGGTTGAGCAGGTCGGTCCAGTAGGACACTTTTGGATACGACGCAGCCAGTTTTTCGATGGTGCCGACGTAGCCTGCCTTGTCGCCTTTTTTCAACTGGATGTTGGCCAGCAAACCGAGTTGGTCTTCGTTGAGCTTGCCGCCTTTTTCGATGTTGCGCAATTCTTGCTCCGCCTGGGCCAGGTTGCCCGAGACGTAGTAGTTCTGGATCAGCAGCTGACGCAGCCCTGGATTGTCGCGCTCCTTCAACTGGCGGTTGATGGCGGCGTTGGCCTTGCCGTAGTCCTTGGCGCGGATATACAAACCGACCAGGCCTTCGGAGAATTTGTCTTTTTCGGCGGCCGACAGGCGGCCGGAAGCGATCAGGGTTTCGAACGATTTGGCGGCGGCTTCGTTGTCGCCGGCGGCCGATGCTGCCGCCGCGCGCACGCGCTCGATCAGGTAGCTCTCGTTGGCGGTCTTGTTGCCGACGTTGTCGGCTTCGCGCAATTTGGCAAGCGCTTCACGGTTCTTGCCTTGCTTCATCAGCGCCTGGGCATCTTGCAGTGGTTTGCCCACTTCGGCGCGCAAGGTTTCTGCGGCGACGGCGGTCGACAGACCGATCACAGGGGTGGCGGCCGTGAAGCCGAGAGCGGCCATCACGAGGCCGAGGTGCGCGAGACGGAATTTTGGCATTGTGTGGAATTCTTTCTTCAAAATGAGAAACGGCAGGGGATACCTGCCGTGTTCGTTCTACGAATTGCGATTACTGAAACTGCTCGTTACCGACCATGCCGATCTTGGTCACGCCCAGACGCTGGGCCGAAGCCATCACGCCTGCAACGTACTTGTATTCCACCAGCTTGTTCGGACGCAGGTGAACTTCCGGCTGATCCGCCTGGGCTGCCACGTTGGCCAGCTTCGCTTCGAGCGCGGCACGGTCAGGCACCGGCACGTTGTCCCACAAAATCGTACCGTCGAAGTCGACGTCGATGTTGACGACGACAGGCTCGGTCAGCGGAGGATTCGATGGGCCCACTGGCAGGTTCAGATTGACCGAATGGTTTTGCTTCGGAATCGTAATAATCAACATGATAATCAAGACCAACATCACGTCGATCAAGGGTGTCATGTTCAATTCCATCATTGGTTCCGGATCAGCATTTTTGCTGCCGGAGCCTGAACCGACGTTCATACTCATGGTGTGTCCTTTAGAAATGGCGGGGACCCGCGCCACCCTCGACTACCGGGTGGCGGGGGCGGGCATCAGCCCTTGTCAGGCGGTTCGGTGATGAAACCGACCTTCTGAATCCCAGCACGTTGTGCCGTGTAAATTACCTTGCCGATGCCTTCGTACTTGGTTTCTTGGTCGCCACGTACGTGCACTTCTGGCTGCGGCAACTTGACGGATTCCTTCTTCAGGAACTCGAACAACTCGTCCGTGTTTGCCAGTTTCCTTTGGTTCCAGTACATATCGCCATCTTTGTTGACCACGATATTAACGTCTTCCGGCTTGGTCTTGGCAGCCTGGTTCGCTTCGATTGGCAGAGTAATCTTCTGCAATTTCAGCACGACCGGGCTGGTAATCAAGAAGATGATCAGCAGAACCAACATGATGTCGACCAGCGGCGTCGTGTTGATCTCTGACATGACTGCATCTTCGTCTCCGTTATCGGAGCCGACGCTCATCGACATAATTTATCCAATCTTTTTGGCGGTCGCACCTGCCAGACGGCCAGCTTCGCTGGTCGACATTGCGCCCGAAATCAGCACGGAGTGTACGTCAGCGGAGAACGAACGGACGTCTTCCATGACGGTCTTGTTACGACGAACCAGCCAGTTGTAGCCCAGAACGGCAGGAACAGCGACCAGCAGACCGAACGCGGTCATGATCAGCGCTTCACCGACTGGACCTGCAACCTTGTCGATCGATGCGTTACCGGTCATACCGATGTTGGTCAGCGCGCCGTAGATACCCCAGACGGTACCGAACAGACCGATAAACGGTGCGGTCGAACCGACGGTTGCCAGGAACGACAGGCCATCTTGCAGACGCGACTGAACTTTTTCAACAGCGCGCTGGATTTGCATGGTGGTCCAGGTCGACAGGTCGATCTGCTCGAGCAGGGCGCCGTCGTGGTGCTGGGTGGCCTTGGTGCCGGTCTCGGCGATGAAGCGGAATGGCGAGCCTTCTTTCAGGGCTGCCGAACCACCGGCGATCGAAGGAGCTTTCCAGAACTTGGCCTGGGTCTCTTTCGACTGCTTCATGATCTTCATCTGGTCGAGCAGTTTGGTGATGATGATGTACCACGAACCCATCGACATCAGCGACAGGATGATCAGGGTTGCGCGTGGAACGAAACCACCGTTCCAGACGGCCTGGAAGCCGAACGGGTTTTCGACTTCTTCCTTGGTGCCGGCTGGCACAGCGGCGGCGGCCGGAGCGGCAGCAGCGTCAGCAGCAGGAGCGGCGGCCGGAGTGGCGGCGGCATCGGCGGCAGGTGCGGCAGCTGGTGCAGCGGCAGCGTCGGTGGCTTTCGGGGCATCGGCAAATGCAGGTGCGGACACCAGTGCGCTCGCTGCGGTCAGCGAGAACAGGACAGCCGCCAGGACTGCGGACAAACGGGTATTCTTAAACATGCTTCCTCCAAATATATAAAATAATCAGTTCGCTGAACATAAAGACAACGAAAAATCACAGGTTGGGACGTTGATCTGTCCCGGTTTATTCCAGCGTCCAGACATATTGCATTTGCATCCACGCCTTCTCAGGCTTGCCGTCGTTGGTGCCCGGCTTGAAGCGGCATTTGCTGATACCCGTCACAGCAGCTTTATCCAGGTCACGGAAGCCACTCGATTTCAGGACCTTCGAATCGGCCACGCGGCCATCTTCGGCGATCAGGAATTGCAGCGTCACAGTACCGGTCTCTTCGTTACGCAGGGAGGCTTTCGGCCACTCTGGTTTTGCGCACGTATTGAAATCGGCCACTGCGGCGACGCGCACAGGGTTCGGGTTCGCTGCCGGTGCGGGTGGTGCGGCCGGTGCAGGCGGCGCCTTTTGCAACTCCGTGGTCGCTGGTTTGGCTTGCGACGATACGGCGATGGTGTTTTGCACCGGAGGAGGTTGCTGAACGTTCACCTCGACTGGCGGGATGAATGGTGGCGGCGGCGCCTTCATTTCCGGAGGCGGCGGCGGCGGCGGGATCTCTTTCGGTGGAGGCGGCGCCTTCTCCTCAATGATCTTGGTCTCTACCGCTTCGGCCATCTTGGTGACCATGCGCTTGCCCAGTCCGGTGATGACACCGTAGGCAAACAGCACGTGCAAAAGGATAACAATGGTGATCCCAGTGTAATTCTTCTTGGCCTGTTTATCATGCGAAAAATTCATGCCTGCTTTCTCCAATACCAACTTCTTTTTTTTCCTACTAAACCCACAAAACACGACGGAACCTACGGCCGTATCCGGGACATCGGCGAATTATACCTACGAATTCTTTTTTGCACATACATTTTTCATGCTGCAAACGTCTGCTATCTCACTATGAAAATGATCTTTACGAGCCTCTATTTCGCGCGCTACGTTGCGGTGCAACATCGTCAAAAACTGCCCTCCAAAAGCGCGGTTCAAACTGCCCAATTGCACTGAACCAGTGCAAATTAGGTTGAATGCGATTTTGGAAAACTTTCGGCATCCAAAAATCGTCAACGACGTACAGACAACGGCCGTCGTATGGCAATATTGCTAACTATAGGACGATCGCCGCGTGCGTGTCGTACGCTTGAACCCGCTTGGCGCCGCGGCACAGCGTCAAGCCATATAGCATGAGGTGATGGACAGGCCCTGTCTTGATATATATATACAAGCAGGTGAGGGGAGAAGAAGTTGGGGACGAAGGCGATGCGCGCCGCCAATCGGTCACCGTGCGACCTTAATTTGGTGCGGGCATGCGCAAATTGAAAGCCCCCGGCTTTGCCGAGGGCTTTTTGGGTCCGACCATCCGCACAAAGCGCGGTGCGCTTTGGTTCGACTACCGTCTCTTCTCGCGCCGCACGTCCAGGCTGCTCACCACGTGTCCGGCCGGATCGACAGTTTCCAGATGCACATCGAAGCCCCACAGCCGCGCCACGTGGCGCAATACTTCCTGCGCCTGCTGGTTGAGGGGGCGGCGCTGGAACTGGGTATGGCGCAAGGTGAGGGCGCGGTCGTCGCGGGTGTTGACTTGCCAAACCTGGATGTTCGGTTCGCGGTTGCCCAGGTTGTACTGCTCCGCCAGTTGCTGACGGACATAGCGGTAGCCGCGTTCGTCGTGGATGGCGGAAATCTGCAGTTTTTCCTTGCGGTCGTCGTCGAGCACGGCGAAAAAGTGGAAATCGCGGATCAGCTTGGGCGACAGGTACTGGGCGATGAAACTTTCATCTTTGAAATTGCGCATCGCAAAGTCGAGCGTAGTCCTCCAGTCGCTGCCGGCGAAGGCGGGAAACCATTCGCGGTCTTCCGGGGTCGGCTCTTCGCAGATGCGGCGGATGTCGCTCATCATGGCAAAGCCCAGTGCGTACGGGTTGATGCCGCTGTAATACGGGCTGGTGGCCGAGGGCTGGAATACGACGTTGGTGTGACTTTGCAGAAACTCCATCATAAAGCCGTCGCCGACGATGCCCTCTTTATATAGTTGCTGCAAAATCGTGTAGTGCCAGAAGGTGGCCCAGCCTTCGTTCATCACCTGGGTTTGCCGTTGCGGATAGAAGTACTGGGAGATCTTGCGGGTGATGCGCACGAGTTCGCGCTGCCACGGTTCCAGCAAGGGCGCGTATTTTTCGATGAAATATAAAAGGTTTTCCTCGGGCTCGGGCGGAAAACGCGGCGGCGGCGCGTCCGCCGCCTGCTCGTCGCGCCGCGGCACGGTGCGCCACAAGGCGTTCACTTGCGACTGCGCATATTCCTCGCGCTCCTTCAGGCGGGCGTTTTCCTGCGCCAGCGACAGTTTTGCCGGCCGCTTGTAGCGGTCGACGCCGTAGTTTTGCAGCGCGTGGCAGGAATCGAGCAATTGCTCGACCGCATCGATGCCATGGCGTTGCTCGCACTCGGCAATATAATTCTTGGCAAACACCATGTAGTCGACAATCGCGTCGGCGTCGGTCCAGGTGCGGAACAGGTAATTTCCCTTAAAAAAGGAATTGTGGCCGTAGGCCGCATGCGCGATCACCAGCGCCTGCATGGTCAGGCTGTTCTCCTCCATCAGGTAGGCGATGCATGGGTTGGAGTTGATGACGATTTCGTAGGCCAGCCCCATCTGGCCTCGCTTGTAGCTCTTTTCGGTCGACAAGAAGTGTTTGCCGAACGACCAGTGGTTGTACGACACTGGCATGCCCACCGAGGTGTAGGCATCCATCATCTGCTCGGCGGTGATGATTTCAAGCTGGTTGGGGTAGGTGTCGAGACCGAAGCTTTTCGCCACGCGGCGAATTTCCTCGTGGGCGTGTTCGATCAAATCAAAAGTCCACTCCGACTGCTCCGGCAGGGCGCGGGGGTGTTTGGGATCTCTGGGCATGGCAGCCTCACTTCGTCTGTTTCTTGAACAGTTCGCGGAACACCGGATAGATATCGGCCGGCGTGACGATTTTCTGCATGGCGAAGTTGGCGTGGTGGTCACCCACTTCGGCATACTGTTCCCACAAATTCTGTTGCGGGCCGTCGGTGATTTCGACGTAGGTGTAGTACTGCACCTTGGGCATGATGGAATTGATCAGGAGCTGCTTGCACAGCACCGAGTCGTTGTCCCAGTTGTCGCCATCCGACGCCTGGGCCACATAACTGTTCCAGTCGCCGCTGCCGTAGCGCTCGTTGATAATCTTTTGCAGCAGATTCAAGGCCGACGACACCACCGTACCGCCCGACTCGCGCGAGTGGAAAAATTCGTTTTCGTCGACTTCGGCCGCGGCGGTGTGATGGCGGATGAACACCACCTCGATCTTGTCGTAGGCGCGTTTTAAAAACAGGTACAGCAAGATGAAAAAGCGTTTTGCGGTGTCTTTTCTGCCTTCATCCATGGAGCCGGAGACGTCCATGATGCAAAACATGACTGCCTGCGTAGACGGCTTGGGCACCTTGATGCGATTGCTGTAGCGCAGGTCGAAGGGATCGATGAAAGGGATCGCCAACAGGCGCGTGTGCAGATGGTGCACCAGCTTTTTCAGTTCCAGCACTTCCGGATCGTCGAGCTCGGCGCCGCCTTCGAGCAGGCGCGCCAGCTCGTGCTCCGCCTCCGTCAATTGCTTTCTCGGTTTGCCGCCGACCGCGATTCTGCGGCCGAGAGCGCCACGTAGCGAACGCAGCACGTGGATGTTCGAAGGCGTGCCGGAAATATTGTAGCCGGCGCGCTGGTTCTTCATTTCCGGGGTCTGCGCCAGCTGCGTCTTGACCATGTTGGGCAGCTCGAGGTCTTCGAAGAAATAATTCATGAATTCTTCGCGCGACAGCTCGAAAATAAAATCGTCTTCGTTGGTCTGGTCGCTGTTACCGGCCTTGCCGCGGCCGCTGCCACCGCCGCTGCGCGGCCTGTTGAACTGGTCGCCTTTCTGATATTCCTTGTTGCCTGGATTAACGGTTTCCCACACACCGCCGTGGGCATGGCCAAAACTCGGTTCGTTGACGTCCTTGACGGGAATCGTCACCTTCTCGCCGTTCTCGATATCGGTGATGGAGCGGCCTTTGATGGCGCGCCCGACAGCGTCCTTGATCTGGCTTTTGTAGCGGCGCAGAAAGCGCTCGCGATTGATCGCAGACTTGTTCTTTCCTTGCAAGCGTCGGTCGATGAGATAAGTCAAAGTGCCTCCTGCTCAATTTCGCGGCGGGCCGGAGAGCGCCGCCGCAATGGCGTCACTACCGGCACCCGTTCTTACATCACCATCATCTTAACCCTTTGTGGTCAAGACGACTTCCGCACACGCAGATACCACTCGCACAGCAGACGCACTTGCTTGGCCGTGTAACCCTTTTCGACCATGCGGGCAACGAAATCGGCGTGCTTGTTGGCATCTTCAGCCGATGCCTTGGCGTTGAACGAGATCACCGGCAGCAATTCCTCGGTGTTCGAGAACATTTTCTTCTCGATCACGGTGCGGAATTTTTCGTAGCTGGTCCAGGCCGGATTCTTGCCGCCGTTGGTCGCCCGCGCGCGCAGACCGAAGTTGACGATCTCGTTGCGGAAATCCTTCGGATTCGAAATGCCCGCCGGCTTTTCGATCTTTTCCAGCTCGCTGTTGAGGGAGTCGCGGTCGAACGACTCGCCGGTATCGGGATCGCGGAACTCCTGGTCCTGGATCCAGAAATCGGCAAACGTGACGTAACGATCGAAAATGTTCTGGCCGTATTCCGAATAGCTTTCCAGATAGGCGGTCTGGATTTCCTTGCCGATGAAATCGACGTAGCGGTGCGCCAGGTGTTCCTTGATGTACGACAGATAGCGTTGCTCGGTTTCGGGCGCGAACTGCTCGCGTTCGATCTGCTGCTCCAGCACATACAACAGGTGCACCGGATTGGCGGCCACCTCGGTGTTATCGAAGTTAAATACCTTCGACAGAATCTTGAAAGCAAAGCGGGTCGACAGCCCGTTCATGCCTTCGTCGACCCCTGCGTAATCGACATACTCGTGCATCGACTTGGCCTTCGGATCGGTGTCCTTGAGGTTTTCGCCGTCGTACACCAGCATCTTCGAAAAGATGCTGGAGTTTTCCGGATCTTTCAAGCGCGACAGAATGGCGAACTGCGCCATCATTTTCATGGTGCCCGGCGCGCATGGCGCATCGACCAGCGAGGAGTTGCGAATGAGCTTGTCGTAGATCTTGATTTCGTCCGACACGCGCAGGCAATACGGCACCTTCACTATATAGATACGGTCCAGGAACGCTTCGTTATTGCGGTTGTTCCGGAAGGTCTTCCATTCCGATTCATTCGAGTGGGCCAGCACGATGCCATCGAAGGGAATCGCGCCGAATCCCTCGGTGCCCTTGTAGTTGCCTTCTTGCGTCGCCGTCAGCAGCGGATGCAGCACCTTGATCGGCGCCTTGAACATCTCGACGAATTCCATCAAGCCCTGGTTGCCCAGGCACAGGCCGCCGGAATAGCTGTAGGCGTCCGGATCGTCCTGGGCATAATCCTCCAGCTTGCGAATATCGACTTTGCCGACCAGCGAAGAAATATCCTGGTTGTTTTCGTCGCCCGGCTCGGTTTTGGAAATGGCGATCTGTTTGAGGATCGACGGATAGCGTTTGACGACGCGGAATTTGTTGATGTCGCCGTTAAATTCGTGCAAGCGCTTGACCGCCCACGGGCTCGGAATGGTGCGCAGATAGCGGCGCGGAATGCCGTAGTCTTCTTCCAGCAAGATACCGTCTTCATCCTCGTTGAACAGGCCCAGCGGCGACTCATTGACCGGCGAGCCTTTCAAGCAATAGAAGGGCACCTGTTCCATCAGCGATTTCAATTTTTCCGCGATCGACGATTTGCCGCCGCCGACGGGACCGAGCAGATACAGGATTTGTTTGCGCTCTTCCAGGCCTTGCGCCGCGTGGCGGAAGTAGGACACCACTTGTTCGATGACTTCCTCGGTGCCGTAGAAATCCTTGAATGCCGGGTACAGCTTGATGACCTTGTTGGCGAAGATGCGCGACAGGCGGGTGTCGGTACGGGTGTCGACCAGTGTCGGCTCGCCGATGGCAGCGAGCATGCGCTCGGGAGCGCTGGCGTACGTCAATGGATCCTTTTTGCACAAGGCCAGATACTCGGAGAGGGAAAACTCTTCTTCCCTGGTACGCTCGTAGCGAGCGGCATATTTGTCAAAAATCGTCATTTGATGTCCTTTTAAGGTGCGTGCTGAATCCCTGATGCCGGCAAGAAAATTTGCCCAGGCCCGTACACTGGCGTCTCTCCTTGTAGTCGACCGATGGTTTCGTGAAGTTAATAATTCCGAAACAAATCTTGCGCCGACTCTATTATTTTGATTACCGGATTTCCGGTGATTTTGCGCGTTCTGACAACGTCTTCTTACGCCTATGAAATTAATTATGTGCCTAATAGAAGCGGATGTCAAAACAATGTCGTGGCACTGTATGTAACAACGGTAAGTATTTGATTTTAAAAATCTAATTCGTGTTTTGAAGGCATTTTCCGATCCGCATTTTCAGCCTTTTACAAATTAATTCGACCCTGTTCGCGCCGGCAAACCGCAGCGTGATGAAGGGCGGCAAGCGGGTCGTTAAAGTTTGCCCGGTGGCGCCATGCGTTGCCGGCCATCACATCGAATTTTTCGCATAGGACACACATATGCATATGCGAAATTTTGTTACGTCCGGTCGCCATTTCTCGCTTGCGCTACACTGGGTTCTCTTGCGGCCGCGCAGCGCCCGCATGCCATTTTTATCGGAGAACCCCATGCCGCACGACCAGTTGCGAACGATCCTGCAGCAGATGCCCAAGGCAGAATTGCACATACACATCGAAGGGTCACTCGAACCCGAACTGATCTTTGCGTTGGCTCAACGAAACGGGGTCGCGCTGGCCTACGAGTCGGTTGACAAGCTGCGAGATGCGTATGCTTTCGATAATCTGCAATCCTTCCTGGATATTTATTACGCCGGCGCCAGCGTCCTGCTCACCGAGCAGGATTTCTATGACATGACGATGGCGTATTTGGTTCGCGCCGCGGCCGATAATGTGCGCCACGCCGAGCTGTTTTTCGATCCGCAGACCCACACCGCGCGCGGCGTGCCGTTCGCCACCGCCATCGACGGCATCTGGCGCGCCTGCCAGGACGGCCCGATCAGCGCCACCATCATCATGTGCTTCCTGCGCCACCTGAGCGAGGAAGAGGCCTTCGCCACCCTCGAGGAATCGCTGCCGCACCGTCATCAATTCATCGGCGTCGGCCTCGACTCTTCCGAGCTCGGCCATCCACCGGAAAAATTTGCCCGGGTGTTCGCCCGCTGCCGCGAACTCGGCCTGCACCTGGTCGCCCACGCCGGCGAAGAGGGGCCGCCGGCATACATCGAGACGGCGCTCGACGTATTGCACGTCGAGCGCATCGATCACGGCGTGGCCTGCCTCGACAGTCCGGCGCTGACCGAACGGCTGGCGCGCGAGCAGATCGCGCTGACCGTGTGCCCGCTGTCGAACATCAAGCTGCGCGTGTTCGACCACATGGGCCAGCACAATTTGCTGGAGCTGCTCGACGCTGGCCTGGCCGCCACCGTCAACTCGGACGATCCAGCATATTTTGGCGGCTACATGAACGACAATTTTTTGGCCGCCTTCGATGCCTTGCCGCTGGGTTTGTCGCATGCGCATCGGCTGGCGCGCAACAGCTTCGCCGCCTCGTTTCTGCCCGATGAGGCCAAGCAGAAGCACCTGGCCGAACTCGACGCGTATTTCGCGGCGCTGTAGCCGTCTTTTATTCCCATTGACTGAGACACCATGTTGATTCAATCGTTCCGCATGACCGCCCGCGACTGGCGCGCCGGCGAGTTGCGCTTTTTGCTGATCGCCCTGATCGTCGCCGTCGCCTCGCTGTCCGCGGTCGGCTTTTTCATCGACCGCATGCGCAGCAGCCTGGAGCGGGACGCCCACCAGCTGCTCGGCGCCGACCTGCTGGTGGGCGCCGATCAGCCGATGCGCGCCGAATGGCGCCAGGAAGCGGAGCGGCGCGGACTGATCCTGGCCGATACGGTGGTGTTTCCCAGCATGGCGCAAAGCGGCGCGGGCGAGCAATCAACCGCCATGTTGTCGTCGATTAAAGCGGTAAGCGCGCGTTATCCCTTGCGCGGCCAAGTGAAAATCACCGCCAATGCGCAGGAAGCCGGCGAAGGCAAGGGCGTCAAGACCACCGGCACGCCGGCGCCCGGCACTGTGTGGGTCGACCCGAATATCCTGTCGGGCCTGAAAACCACCGTCGGCGCCACCCTGACCCTGGGCGACCAGAGCTTCACCATCACCCAGCTGATTGCGGCCGAGCCGGACCGCGGGCCGTCGTTCGTCAATTTTGCCCCGCGCGTGATGCTGTCGATGACCGATCTGGCGGCCACTGGCCTGGTCGGCAACGGCTCGCGCGTTACTTACCGCCTGCTGGTGGCGGCGCCGTCGAGCAATGATTTGACTGGCGTGGCCGATTATGAAGCCTGGCTTAAGAATCGTATCGCCAGCGACGGCGTCAAGGGCGTGCGCGTCGAGTCGCTCGAAAATGGCCGCCCGGAAATGCGCGCCACGCTCGACCGCGCCGACCGCTTTCTGTCGCTGGTCGGCTTGTTGTCGGCGATGCTGGCCGCGGTGGCCGTGGCGATGGCCGCGCGCCGCTTCATGCTGCGCCACCTCGATGCCTGCGCCATGCTGCGCTGCCTGGGACTGTCGCAAAACCAGGTCAGCGCCCTGTACCTGATCGAGTTCCTGCTGGTCGGCCTGGCCGGCAGCGTGCTCGGCGTGCTGGTCGGCTTCGGCGCTCATTTTGTCTTGCTCGAACTGATCGGCAGTTTCATCACCACCGATTTGCCGCCGGTATCGCTGCTGCCGGCCCTGCAGGGCGTCGCCACCGGCATGCTGCTGCTGGTGGGGTTTGCGCTGCCGCCGGTACTCCAGCTGCGCAATGTGCCGCACAACCGCGTGCTGCGCCGCGAACAGGCGCCGCCGCAGGCGATGGCGCTGGCCACCTATGGGCTGGGCATCGCCGCCTTTATCGGCCTGTTGCTGTGGCAGGCGGGCGATCGCCAGCTGGCCTTGACGACGGCGCTCGGTTTTCTCGGCGGCTTCGCGCTGTTCGCCCTGGCCGGCTGGCTGGGACTGGCGCTGCTGCGCAAATCGCGCGGCGCTGTCGATGCGCAGGCCTGGCGCTTCGCCCTCAACGCCCTGCAGCGCCGCCCCGGCGCCACCATCGTCCAGGTGGTGTCGCTGGCGCTCGGCCTGATGGCCTTGCTGCTGCTGACGGTGGTCAGGAGCGACTTGATGAGCGCCTGGCAAAGCGCCACCCCGGCCGATGCGCCGAACCGTTTTATCATCAACATCATGCCGGACCAGCGCGACGCCGTGGCCAGCCGCCTGGCCGCCGCCCGGGTCGACGACGCGGTCCTGTATCCGATGATCCGCGGCCGCCTGACGGCCCTGAACGGCGCGCCGATCACCGCCGCCACCTACCAGGCTGAGGACGCGCGCCGCCTGGCCGAGCGCGAATTCAACCTGTCGACCATGAAGCAGATGCAGGCGTCGAACACCATCGTCGCCGGCACATGGTTCAGCGACACGCCGGGCCAGCCGGAAGCGTCGGTCGAGCAGGGCATCGCCAAGACCTTGCGGATCAAGCTCGGCGACGTCATGCGCTTCGATATCGCCGGCCAGATCGTCGAGGCGAAAGTGACCAGCCTGCGCAAGCTCGAATGGGGCTCGATGCGCGCCAATTTTTTCGTCATCATCAATCCGCAAGCGATGCAGGGCACGCTGCAAACCCTGATGACGGCGTTTCACTTGCCGGCCGCTGCCGCCAATCTGACCAATACACTCACGCGCGAATTTCCCAACCTGACGGTGATCGACGTCAGCGGCATCATCAACCAGCTGCAGGAAGTGCTGGGGCAGGTGGTCACCGCTGTCGAATTTCTGTTCCTGTTCACCCTCGTCTCCGGCGTGCTGGTGCTGTACGCGGCCCTGATGGGATCGCAGGACGAGCGCACCCGCGAAGCCGGCTTGTTGCGCGCCTTGGGCGCGACCCGCAAGCAGCTGTCGCAGGCGCAGTGGATCGAGTTCGCGCTGGTGGGGGCCTTGTCGGGCTTCCTCGCCGCCAGCGGCGCGGCGGCGCTGGGCTGGGCGCTGGCCACCTACCAGTTCAAATTCGAGTGGCAGTTCAGTCCCGTGGTGTTCATGGCGGGAATCGCGGTGGGGGTGGCGTGCGCCATCGGCGGCGGTTGGCTGGGGCTGAGAAATGTGCTGCGGCAGCCGCCGCTGCAGACATTACGGGGCGCGTGACCTTGGGGGGACTGGCGCCGTAAGGTGCCTGTCACATGTAAGCCGATCAGCGCTGCAACTGCATGGTTTGCTTGATGGTCCAGAATGGGACAGGCACCGTGCCAGTCGCCCTTGCTGTTTGCTATCATGGCGGCATGTCCTCTCCCACTCTCTACGACACCATCGGCGGTGAACCCGTCCTGCGCCAAATGGTCGACCGCTTCTACGACCTGATGCAGCTGGAAGGCGAATTCGCCGGCATTCACTCCCTTCACCCGGTCCCCAACGACGGCTCGCGCGACAAATTGTTCATGTTTCTGAGCGGCTGGATGGGCGGTCCCGACCTGTTCATCGAACGCTATGGCCACCCGCGCCTGCGCGCGCGCCATCTGCCGTATGCCATCGGCAGCAAGGAACGCGACCAGTGGCTGCGCTGCATGGCGTGGGCGATGGAGGATGTCGGCATCGAAGAGAGCCTGCGCCTGCGGCTGATGGAATCGTTCTATCAGACCGCCGACTGGATGCGCAACAAGGCCGACTGATGTCCACCACCCAATTTGCCATCCTGGCGGCGCTCGCCGTCGTCATCCTCATTTTGCAAATCGTGCAGCTGCTGCGCGGACGCGGCGACGCCGCTGCCGGCGACAGCCAGTTCGAGCGTCTCGAACGCTCGCTGCGCGGCGACTTGCAGGCCAGCGCCCAGGCCACGCGCCAGGAACTGGCGGCCAACCTGGCGCACCATCATGGCGCTGCGGCCCAGCAGCTCGACACCATGCGCCATCACATCGCCCAGCAGGGCGCCAGCGGCCGCGAGGAGCAGGCGGCGACCATGAAGCGGCTGGCCGACACCCTGGCGCACAGTCTGCACAACCTGAACGAGTCGAACGCCCGCCGCATGCTCGAGGTGCGCGCGACCCTGGAAACCAAGATCGGCGACCTGCAGAACGATAACGCCGCGCGCCTCGAGGAAATGCGAAAAACGGTCGACGAGAAGCTGCACGCGACGCTCGAAACCCGGCTGTCCGAATCGTTCCGCCAGGTGTCGGAACGCCTCGAAAAGGTCCACCAGGGACTGGGCGAGATGCAGCAGCTGGCGATCGGCGTGGGCGACTTGAAGCGTGTGCTCACCAATGTGAAAACCCGCGGCACCTGGGGAGAGGTGCAGCTGGAGATGCTGCTCGAGCAGGTGCTGACGATCGACCAGTACGCGAAAAACGTCGAGACCGTGCCCGGCAGCGGCGCGCGCGTCGAATTTGCCATCAAACTGCCGGGCAACAAGGACAGCAGCACCCCGATGTGGCTGCCGATCGACGCCAAGTTCCCGAAGGAGCAGTACGAACGCCTGGTCGATGCGGCCGAGCGCGCCGATGCCGATGGCGTGCAGGCCGCCGGGCGCGAGCTGGAGCGCGCGGTGCGCGGCGAAGCCAAGACCATCTGCGACAAATACGTCTCGCCGCCGCTGACTACCGATTTTGCGATCTTGTTTTTGCCCACCGAAGGTTTATATGCGGAGGTGATGCGCCGTCCCGGTCTGGCCGACGATTTACAGAGAACGCTGCGGGTGTCGATCGCCGGCCCGTCCACCCTGGCGGCGATTCTCAGCAGCCTGCAGATGGGCTTTCGCACCCTGGCGCTGGAAAAACGCTCGTCGGAAGTATGGCAGGTGCTGGGCGCCGTCAAGACCGAGTTCGGCAAGTTCGGCACGGTGCTCAGCAACACCCGCCTGACCCTGGAGAAGGCGGCCAAGAACATCGAAAACGCCGAGATGCGCAGCCGCCAGATGGCACGCAAGCTCAAATCGGTGGAGGCCTTGCCGAGCGAAGCGGCGACCTTGATGCTGGGCGCTGAAGCGGTCGATGCCGAGTCCGATGAGCCATAAAATAATGACGGCGGCAGCGGCGGTGCAGCGCATCGTCGATGGCGCCACCGTCGCCACCGGCGGTTTTGTCGGCGTCGGCTTCGCCGAGAACATCGCGGTCGCCCTCGAGCAGCGCTTTACCAGCACCGGCGCGCCGCGCGACCTGACCTTGGTGTACGCCGCCGGGCAGGGCGACGGCAAGCTGCGCGGCCTCAATCACCTGGGCCACGAAGGCTTGATCGCCCGCGTGATCGGCGGCCACTGGGCCCTGGTGCCCGCCCTGCAAAAGCTCGCCATCGACAATAAGATCGCCGCCTACAACCTGCCGCAGGGCGTCATCAGCCAGCTGTTTCGCGACACCGCCGCCGGCAAGCCTGGTTTGCTCACCACGGTGGGCCTGGGCACCTTTGTCGATCCGCGCTACGGCGGCGGCAAGATCAACGCACTGGCCAAGGAAGATGTCGTTTCGTTGATGCGTATCGACGGCGCCGAATACCTGTTTTATAAAACCCGTAAGATCGACGTCGCCATCATCCGCGGCACCAGCGCGGACAGCGTCGGCAACGTGACGATGGAGCGCGAGGCCCTGACGCTCGAAGCGCTGGCGATCGCCATGGCCGCGCACAATTCAGGCGGCATCGTCATCGTGCAGGTCGAGCGGCTGGCGGCAAACGGCAGCCTGCATCCGCGGATGGTGAAAATCCCCGGCATCCTGGTCGACTGCATCGTGGTCGCCGAAAAGCCCGAATACCACATGCAAACCTTCGCCACCGCGTTCAGCGCCGCTTACGCCGGCGACGAACAGGTGGCCTTGGGCGCGATGGCGCCGATGCCGCTGTGCGAACGCAAGATCATCGCCCGCCGGGCCCTGATGGAATTGAAGGAGGGCGACGTCGTCAACCTTGGTATCGGCATGCCGGAAGGCGTGGCGCGGGTGGCGGCGGAGGCGGGACTGCTCGACAAAATCACCCTCACCGCCGAAGCGGGCGGCATCGGCGGCATGCCCGCGGGCGGCCTCGACTTCGGCGCCGCCAGCAATCCGCAGGCGGTGATCGACCAGCCCTACCAGTTCGATTTTTACGATGGCGGCGGCCTCGATGTCGCCGTGCTGGGGCTGGCGCAGGCCGACCGCGAGGGTAATCTGAACGTCAGCAAATTCGGCAGTCGCCTGGCCGGCGCCGGCGGTTTCATCAACATCAGCCAGAACGCCCGTAAAGTGGTCTTTGTGGGCACCTTCACCGCTGGCGGGCTGGAAGTGGCGGTGGAACGCGGTGTGCTCCGCATCGTGCGCGAGGGAGAACTGCGCAAGTTTGTCGACACCGTCGAGCACCGCACCTATGCCGGCAGATATGCCTGGGCGCGCGGCCAGAGCGCCTTGTTCGTCACCGAGCGCTGCGTATTCCGGCTGTCGGCCGAAGGCATCGAATTGATCGAAGTGGCGCCCGGTATCGACGTCGAGCGCGACATCATGCGGCAGATGGATTTCAGGCCGGCGGTGAGCGCCGGCCTGAAGCTGATGGACCCGGCGGTTTTCGTTTAGATCAAGCCGTCGAACAGGATCACGTCGACCAGGTCGCCGGCGGCCACATTGCCCTGCTCATCGTGCAGCACCACCATGCAGTTCGCCTCCGACATCGACCTTAAAATGCCGGAACCCTGCGCGCCGGTGATGGCCACCTGTTGCATGCCGTCCTCGCCCACTGAAATCACCCCGCGCTGATACTCGGTGCGTCCGGCTTTTTTGCGGATGGCGTTTTTCGAGCGCACTTTCAACAGCGGCAGCGGCGCGTTCGCCCCCATCATCGCCAGCAGCGCATTGCGGGCAAAAAAGTAAAACGACACCATCACCGCCACCGGGTTGCCCGGCAGGCCGAACAGGAAGGCATCGCGGCCGTTCGAGCTGATCTTGCCGAAAGCGAGCGGACGGCCCGGGCGCATGCCGATCTTCCAGAAGGTGACGTCGCCCAGCTTGGCCATGATATCTCTGGTGTAGTCGGCGGCGCCGACCGACACGCCGCCCGAGGTGATGATGGCGTCGGCGTTTTCGCAGGCATTGCGCAATGCCGCTTCCAGCGCCGCCGGATCGTCGCGCACGATGCCCATGTCGATGATGTCGCAACCGAGGCGGCGGAGCATGCCGTACAAGGTGTAGCGGTTGCTGTCGTAGACGCAACCGGTGTCGAGCGGCTCGCCGATCGAGCGCAGTTCGTCGCCGGTGGAGAAAAACGCCACCCGCAAGCGGCGCTGCACCGGCACCTCGGCAAAGCCGAGCGAGGCCAGCAAACCGAGGTCGGCCGGGCGGATGATGCGCCCGCGCTGCAAGGCCGGGCTGCCCGCCTTCAAATCCTCGCCGGCGAAGCGGCGGTTATCGCCGGTGCGGATGGCGCCGGCGTCGATGGTGATCTCGCTGTCGCTGACCGCCGCCACATGCTCCTGCGGGATCACGCTGTCGCAGCCGGGCGGCATGACGGCGCCGGTCATGATGCGCACGCACTCGCCCGCGCCAGGGACCGCGTCGTTGGGGCGGCCGGCAAACACCGTCGAAATCACTTTTAATGTGGTCGGCCCGTCGGCGTGCAGATCGGCGCCGCGCAGGGCGTAGCCGTCCATGGCCGAGTTGTCATGCGCCGGCACGTTGATCGGCGAGATCAGATCCTGCGCCAGCACGCGGTCGAGCGATGCGCGCAATGCCACCTTTTCAATCGCGGCGATCGGGGTGACGAATTGTCCGATGATCTGCTGGGCGTCGCGCACCGGCAGGGCGTCCGGATCGTAGGCCGACAGGCAGCTCACCACATCCTTCAGGCGCGGCGGGCGGCCGGCGTCAAAACTGTGCAGTTCGTCGAGCGTGTTGATGTTTCTAAAACCGTCGGCATCCTCGAACAGCACTTCGGCCACTTTCAAGTCCGCATACCAGCCGTCCATCTTGCGCCCGCCATCCTGCAGATATTGCGACAGCACCGGCAGCAGGCTGGTCTTGACCAGGCAAAACACCGGGTGCGGCTGGCGGCGCTGGCCTTCCTGGGTGACTGCCAGGGCGATATCGGCGCCGTCAAGCTGCAGGGCCGCGAACAGGCGCTCGGCCAGGTCGAGCGGCACGAAGGGAGAGTCGCACGGCGCGGTGAGCAGATAGGGCGTCGCGCAGTGGCGCAGACCCACTTCAAGCCCGGCCAGCGGGCCGGCGAACCCGGTGGTCTCGTCCGGCCACACCGGCACGTCGAAGGCGCGATAGGCGTCGAGGTTCTGGTTGGCGTTGATGGCGACGGCGCCCACCTGCGGCGCCAGCCGCTGCAACACGTGGCCGGCCATGGTCATGCCGCGAAACGCCTGCAGCCCCTTGTCGACATGGCCCATGCGGGTGCCGCGGCCGCCCGCCAGGATCAGGGCGCTGATCTGTTGATTTTTTTGCATACGATTTTTTAGCCGCCTATATAGGACATCTCGACCCGCTTGAGACCCGGTTCGATGTCGCTGGTGTTGGTGTTCTGGGTGCGGGTATCGGAATAACGGTCGGCGCGCTGGCGCCACAAATGCGCAACCGCGCCGGCAATCTCGGCATCGCTGCGGCCGTCGCGCAACAGGCCGCGCAGATCGTGGCCGCGGGTGGCGAACAGGCAGGTGTAGAGCTGGCCCTCGGTCGACAGGCGCGCCCTCGAACAGTCCTTGCAGAAGGACTGGGTGACGCTGGAGATCATGCCCACTTCACCGCTGCCGTCGGCATAGCGCCAGCGCGAGGCCGTCTCGCCGGTGTAGTTGGGATCGATGGCAACCAGGGGCATCTCGGCGGAGATTTTCGCCACCACCTCGGCCGATGGAATCACCTCGGCCATGTTCCAGCCGTTGGAGGCGCCGACGTCCATGTATTCGATGAAGCGCAGGATGTACGGGGTATCCTTGAAATAGCGCGCCATCGGCAGGATCTGGGCGTCGTTCATGCCGGCCTTGACCACCATGTTGACCTTGATCGGGCCGAGGCCCACTTCGTGCGCCACGTCGATGCCGCGCAGGACGTCGGCGACGGCGAAGTCGACGTCGTTCATGCGTTTGAAAATGGCGTCGTCGAGGGCGTCGAGCGAGACGGTGACGCGGTTCAGGCCGGCGTCTTTGAGCGCGCGCGCTTTACGGGCCAGCAGCGAGCCGTTGGTGGTGAGCGTCAGGTCGAGCGGGCGGCCGCTCGGCGTCGGCAGCGCCGCCAGCATGCCGATCAGGCGTTCGAGATCCTTGCGCAGCAGCGGCTCGCCGCCGGTGAGGCGGATTTTCTCGACACCGTGGGCGATGAAAATCGACGCCACCCGGGTGATTTCCTCGAACGACAGCAGGGAATTGTGCGGCAAATACGCATAATCCTTGTCGAACACTTCTTTCGGCATGCAGTACACGCAGCGGAAATTACAACGGTCGGTGACGGAAATGCGCAAGTCGTGGAGGGGCCGGCCGAGGGCGTCGTCGACCCGTCCGGAAGGCGCTTCGAGCAGGCCCGGCACCGCCATGGCGTTCTTGCGTTCCTGGTGCAGCAAAATGATTTTTTCAGATTTTTCAGCCATGCCGATACGATAGCACGAGCCCCGCCAGCGCACAGGCGGCGATCAGTTTGATGGGGCCGACTCGAAAGCCGAACAGGGCGACGGCGGCGGCGGCGCCGATGGCCAGCGCCTGCAGGTTGATGCCGCCGTCGCGCAGGAACACGTGCTGGCCGAAGAACAGTGCCAGGCTGACAATGACGCCGACCACCGCCGCCGAGATGGCCGTCAAGGGCGCCGTCATGCGGATATCGTCGCGGCTGGCTTCGACCAGCGGGCCTCCCGCCAATATGAAGATAAAGGAGGGCAGGAAGGTGAACCAGGTGGCCACCGCCGCGCCGGCGGCGCCGGCGCAGAAGCGGGCCAGGTCGCCGCCGCCGAATAGCGCGGCTTGCCAGGCGCCGACAAAACCGACGAACGCCACCACCATGATCAGGGGGCCGGGCGTGGTTTCGCCCAGCGCCAGGCCGTCGACCATCTGCGCGCCGCTCAGCCAGTAATATTTGAGCACAGCGCCCTGGTAGACATACGGCAGCACGGCGTAGGCGCCGCCAAAGGTGAGCATGGCGGCCTTGGTGAAGAACCAGCCCATCTGCGCCAGGGTGCCGCCGCCGCCAAAGCGCCAGGCCAGCGGCAGCCACACCAGCAGTCCGAGCGCGATGCCGGCGGCGGCGGTGCGCGCCAGCCGGCGCCATGCGAACACGGCGTGCGCCGGCGTCGGCGTATCGTCGTCGATCAGCGCCGCACGATTCGCGCCGGCCTTGGCGGCATGACCGCCGGCCGCTTCAAACCATTGAGGGCGCAGGCGCGCCCCGGCGGCGCCGGTCAGCGCCGCCGCCAGTACGATCAGGGGAAACGGCAACTGGCCGATGGCGATCGCGGCAAATGCCAGCACGGCCAGGGCGATCAAGGGGGGATTGTTGAGCGTGCGCCTGCCGAGACGCCAGGCGGCGCCCAGCACGATCGCCACCACTGCCGGCTTGACGCCTTCGAGGACGCCAGCCACCGCCGGCACGGCGCCGAAGGCCATGTAGACGTAACTGAACGCGATCAGCACCAGCAGGGATGGCAGCACGAACAGGGCGCCGGCGGCGATGGCGCCGGCAGTGCGGTGCATCAGCCAGCCGATGTACACGGCCAGCTGGGTCGCTTCGGGACCGGGCAACAGCATGCAGTAGTTGAGGGCGTGCAGAAAACGCCGCTCCGAGATCCAGCGGCGCCGCTCGACCAGTTCGAGGTGCATCAGGGCGATCTGGCCGGCCGGGCCGCCGAAGCTGATGAAGCCGAGCTTGAGCCAGAAACCGAACGCTGCACGCAAGGACACTGGGGCCGGGGCGTCGCCGGCGGTGGAAACTGGCATCGTGTGGACGCTATCCAAGATAAAAAAGGGGAAGCACGCGGCTTCCCCTTTGGCTGTCAATCAATGACGATCAGCACGGCTTACTGGCGCGTATCGACCTGGATCAGCGGTTCGTCCGCTTGCGGCGGCAACGGCTTGCGCTCGCGGGGCTTGCGCACCGGCGGCGCCACCCTGGCCGCCGCTTCCTGGGCTGCGCGCAGCTTTTCAGGATCGGTGGACGCCAGGGTCAGGCCGGCCGAGCCGAGCATTTCACTCAGATCGGCGACGCTGGCCGCCGGCGCCGGCGCAACGGCGGCAGCAGCGGCAGCGGGAGCAGCAGCAGGAGCAGGAGCAGGAGCAGGAACAGGAGCAGGAACAGGAGCAGGAGCAGGAGCAGGAGCAGGAGCAGGAGCAGGAGCAGCGGCAACAGCGTCGACCACCGCTTCGACCGGCGCCGGCGCCGTCGTGGCGACTTCGACCGGGATCGCTGCCTGTACCGGGCTTGCCACCGGCTCCTGGACGGCCGGCGTTTCAGCCAGCACCGCGACCGGGGTCACTTCTTCCGCTTGCGTTTGCACTTCCACCGGCACCGCGGCGGCGCGTTCGGCCACCGGGGCCGGCTCGCTGATGACCGCGGGAGCAGGGGCAGGAGCAGGGTCCAGCTCGGCAACCGGCGCCGGCATCGGCACCCGGTCGGCCAATGGTGTCGACGCTGGCGTCGCTGCAGGCGCAACTGGTGCGGAAGGCGCCTGTTCCACCGGTAGCACCGGAGCGGCGGCCGACACGGTCGGCTCGGCGGCGTTCACCACGTATTCCGACACCGGCTGCGGTGCGGCGGCTGCCGCTGCGGCGATTTCCTGGTCGGCCACGGGGGTGAACACCGGCGTGGCGACGGCGTTTTCGCCATCGTTGTCGCCCGTTTCGATCTCGTTACCTTCGGCGTCGCGGTCGCGGCGGTTGCGGTTGCGGCCACCGCGGCGGCGGCGGCGGCGTGGTTCGTCGCCGTTCGCTTCGGTTTCGATCTCTTCACCGTTCGGGCCGGTCATTGCCACTTTGGCGGAGACGTTGACGCCCTCGTCGTCGGTCGCCGGGGCGGTAGCAGCCTGCTCGACAGCGCTGGTGGTCGGGGCGACGGCTGGATCCTGCGGCGTCCACATGGTTTCCGGGATGGCTGGAACGTCGGCGGCCTTGACCTCGGCTTTTACTTCATCCCTGGCCTTGACCTCGTCCTTCACCTCGGCAACCACGGTGCGGTAGTCGGCGCGCTCGCGCGGCGGGCGGGCGGCGCGTTCCGGACGCTCACCGCGTTCGGTACGCTCGGGACGCTCGCCACGCTCGGCGCGTGGCGCCGCCGGCATCGCTTCGGCGTTGACTGCTTCGCGTGGCTCACGCGGCTCACGTGGCGGACGCGGGGCGCGCGGCGGACGGCCGTTGCGCACTTCCGCATCGGCCGGACGGGTGAACTCGTCGCCTTGCGCTGCTTGCGGCATATTGCCCGCTTTTACGCCCGGCTCGCGTTCGCCCTTGGCGCCGGCGCCGGCATTGCGGCCGCGCCCGCGTGGATTGCGGCCGTTGCGCTCGCCGCTGTTGGCGTTGCTGCGTTCAGCGGGCGCGGCTGGTTTGACCACCGCCGGCGCAGGCGCCACCGGCGCTGCCACGGGCACAGCTTTCTTGCCCATGAAGAAGTTGATGACCTTGTCGAGGAAACTTTCTTCAACGACCGGGGCCGGCACCGGCACCGGCGCCGGCGCCGCTACCACCGGTTTCGCCTGCTCGCTGCGGTCGACGATCGGCGCCGGTTGCGCAGGAGTAATTGTCTTGACGACGGCTTCCTGTCTCGGCTTGACGTCTTCCTTCTGGCGCTTGCTGTAGGCCATGTCGGTGTCAGCGGTGTCGGCCAGGTTGTAGCTGGCCTGGCTGTCTTCCAGACGCGGATCATCGTGCTTGATGCGCTCGAGCTTGTAATGCGGGGTGTCGAGGTGTTTATTGGGAATCAGGATCACGCCGATACGGTGGCGGTTCTCGATTTTCAGCACCTCTCCGCGTTTTTCGTTGAGCAGGAAGGCGGCGACATCGACCGGCACCTGGACGTGGATGGTGGCCGAGTTTTCCTTCATCGCCTCTTCCTGGATGATACGCAGGACTTGCAGGGCGGACGATTCGGTATCGCGGATGTGGCCGGTGCCGGAGCAGCGCGGGCAGGTCACGTGCGAGCCTTCCGACAGGGAAGGGCGCAGGCGCTGGCGCGACAGTTCCATCAGGCCGAAGCGGGAAATCTTGCCCATTTGAACGCGAGCGCGGTCATGGTGCAGGGCGTCTTTCAGGCGCGTTTCGACTTCGCGCTGGTTTTTCGCCACTTCCATGTCGATGAAGTCGATCACGATCAGGCCGCCCAGGTCGCGCAGGCGCAGCTGGCGGGCAACTTCTTCGGCCGCTTCGCAGTTGGTATTGAAAGCGGTGGTTTCGATGTCGGAGCCGCGGGTGGCGCGCGCCGAGTTGACGTCCACCGAGACCAGCGCTTCGGTGTGGTCGATGACGATGGCGCCGCCCGATGGCAGGGGCACGGTACGCGAGTACGCCGTCTCGATCTGATGTTCAATTTGAAAGCGCGAGAACAGCGGTACGTCGTCGCTGTAACGTTTTACGCGGTGCACCATGTCGGGCATCACGTGGCTCATGAACTGGTGCGCCTGCTCGTAGATATCGTCGGTATCGATCAGGATTTCGCCGATATCGGGCTGGAAGTAATCACGGATGGCGCGGATGACGAGCGAGGATTCCTGGTAGATCAGGAAGGCGCCGCTGCCGGTCTTGCCGGCGCCTTCGATGGCGCGCCACAGTTGCATCAGGTAATTCAAGTCCCACTGCAGCTCTTCCACATTGCGGCCGATGCCGGCAGTGCGGGCAATCACCGACATGCCTTGCGGCAGGTCCAGCTTGTCCATGGTTTCGCGCAATTCCTGGCGCTCTTCCCCTTCGACCCGGCGCGATACGCCGCCGCCGCGCGGGTTGTTCGGCATCAAGACCAGATAGCGGCCGGCCAGCGAGACGAACGAGGTCAGCGCCGCGCCCTTGTTGCCGCGTTCTTCCTTTTCGACCTGGACCATGATTTCCTGGCCTTCGCGCAACGCTTCCTTGATCGAAGCGCTGCGCACGTCGACGCCTTCGCGGAAATAGGTACGGGCAACTTCTTTAAAGGGGAGAAAGCCGTGGCGGTCTTCGCCGTAGCTGACGAAGCAAGCTTCCAGCGAGGGTTCGATGCGGGTGATGACGCCTTTGTAGATATTCGATTTGCGCTGTTCGCGCCCGGCGGTTTCGATGTCGATATCGATCAGTTTTTGACCATCGACGATGGCGACGCGCAATTCTTCTTGCTGCGTCGCGTTAAACAACATACGTTTCATTTTTATTAACTCCACGGCACGGGGCCGCATCAAGCCGCCTTGTCAGGGCGGCGTGGGTACACGGGATGTACGCGGGGAAGGGAGCTGGAGGGTGGGTATGCCTGTTTGCATGGCGCGGCAACATATATATATGTTGCGGCCATACCGGGCGCGGTGAGGTCGATCGACATGCCGAGTGACGCAACGCCTGCAACGTCACCGCGGCGCCGGATATGACCGGGGGCACGGATTCCGCCAGGCGGTGAGCAAATCAACGGGCCTGACCGTCAGCGATCCTGCAAAAGCTTCGAACCACAGGCGCACTGCGCCATTATTCACAAGCCTTTGGGATGAGGCTTACATCGGGTCTGGCGAAAACGGCAAGCGTTATCGACGCCATCATCCGGCGAGCTGACCTGGCGCACCAGACAAAACCTCCATTGCTGCGTTGCTTCGGCTCGCCGTACAAATGTACTGTCTTCGCCGTCGCGCCTTGCCATGAAGGATTTGGTCAGGCGCGCCATTGGGCGCAGCTTGCCGGTACTTATCCTTACAATTCCGAACTACCAATTCCGGTCCGGTCGATTGCCAATCCGATTACAACAACGGTGCAACCTTGATCTTCTCTCGACCGTGCGTACACGTTTTTCCATCGAATTTGCAATTTGGCGAGGCCGATGGAGACGCCCCTGTGTAAAATATCGTTTTAATTCTTACACCAGCAGAGGTTTGACCGCCGCCTGTCGATTATAT
>JAQGNM010000078.1 GCA_028291845.1 Massilia sp.
GCAATCACGCCACCGGTAAACAGCAGGGTGAATCCAAGGTGCATTTCCCCCCGGTACCAGCTCGGGGTGTCGGCCAGGTATTCGTCGCGGTAGCGGTTCGACCGCTGGCGGATTTTTTGATCTTTACGATGCATGATGTGTCTCCTCTGGTGGGTATGGGTGCCGCATCGCCGCGCGCGCAGGACCATGCGGCGGGGTGGTCCGGTTCAGGCAGCGTCCGGTTTGTCGAGGTTGCCGAGCGTCTCGGGCACGACCAGCGCGCCGATCAGGAAGATGACGCTGATCGCACCCAGGAACAGCGCCAGCGTCATCGGCACATCGGAGGCCATCGGCGAAGCGAGCGACACGAAAGTGGGCAGGATGCCGCCAATGGCAAAACCGATATTCCACGACAGCCCGGTGCCGGTGGCCCGGATAGCGGTCGGGAAACGTTCATTGAGGAAAATGAGGACCGGCGCGTAACCGGCGCTTCCCAGCATGCTGAACAGGACGACATACAGCGCCAGCGCGGTGGTACCGGTCACGCCCGGCAGGGTCAGTGCAATCATGGGCAGCAGGATCAGGCGCGCCACGCCGACCAGCAGGAAGGTCTTTTTGCGGCCGATCAGGGTGCTCAGGTGGCCGGTGCCGACCGAGGCGAAGATCACCGCCACACTCGAGATCATCATGATGAAGCCGGCGGTGGTCCCGGGCGTCTGGTTGACGACCTTGAGGAAAGTCGGCAGGAAGCCGGAGGTCAGATAGTAACCGCTGCCGGCGCCGATGGTGAGCAGGAGGTTGACGAACAGAATCGAACGGTAGTCGCGCGAAAACAGGGTGCGAATCGGCGAACTTTTCGCCTTGGCGAGTTTCTTGGCTTCCTGCATTTTTTTGAACATCGGCGATTCTTCCAGTTTGCTGAAGATCGTGATGCCGAGCACCGCGCTGATAATGCCGGTGAAGAACATGCAACGCCAGCCCCACTCATCGAAGGCGTCGCCCGGGAATATCGCCGACATGATGTAAAAGGCCAGCGACGCAAACAGCGCGCCCAGGCCCGAGCCGCCGCCGCCGATCAGGCCCGACACCGCACCGCGCCAGCGCGGCGCCACCGACTCGGTGCCGATCGTATGGGTCGATGCGACGACGCCGCCGACAAACACGCCTTGAACGAGCCGCATGATAATGAACATGATGGGAGCGGCCACACCGACTGTCTGCACCGTCGGCAGCACGCCGAACGCCGCGGTCGCTACCCCCACGCCGACCATCGACACGATCATGGCGCGCTTGCGGCCATGGGTGTCCGCGTAGGCGCCGAACAGCGCCGAGCCGAGCGGGCGCATGATCAAGGTGACGCCGAACGAGGCGTAGACCGCCGCCAGCGACCACATCGGATTGTCGGAAGGGAAGAACAGGCGGCCGATCACCGGCGCCACGAACAACAGGATAAACAGGTCGAACAGGTCGAGCGACCAGCCGACACAGGAGGCGATCACCGCCCTCATTACATGGCGGTTATTTTCCCGCTCGGCGAGCTTGTCTTGAGTGATAACTACAGCCATTTCCGTCTCCTTATATATCCGCGGCGCCAGGGGGTGCCGGGTTTGATCTCGATGTCAACCGTCGCTTTGAATTTCAGCGATCGGCGCTTGCCGCTTCCTGACCCAGCGTATTGCGCGCGTAGCGGCGCCCAATAATTGCGTCAGCAATCTTTTCCGCCATCATGATGGTGGGGATGTTCGTGTTCGCCGAAGGCAGGCTCGGCATCAGCGAGGCGTCGACCACGCGCAGGTTCGCCACTTCATGCACCCTTCCTTCGTGGTCTGTGACCGCGCCGCGGTCGGTCGCCGGGCCCATGCGGCAGGTGCCGCTTGCATGCCAGACCCCGAATACGTTCTTGCGAATGAACGCCTGCAGCGCCCGCTCGTCGGCCAGCAAGGCCGACATGCGCTGGCCGCCGGTGACGAAGGTCTCGATGATCCAGCGCCGCAGCGGCGCCGGCGTGTCGAGCATGGCGCCGAGCACCGTGGTCAGGGCCGCGTTGGTGCCGGTGAAGCGGCTCAGCGCCTTGACGCGCGGCGAGAACGCGGCCGGGAAAAAATCGTCCGGGTGACGGTGCAGGGCGGTTTGCTGGACCACCTGGGCAAGCTTGCGCACGCCAATGGCGAGCCGGCGCACATCGCGCTCGTCGGACAGCAGGTTCAGGTCGACCTGCGGCGCGATCATCGGATCGGCCGAGGTCAGCTGCACCTGGCCGCGCGAGTACGGCCGGTTGCACCACAAGAAGAACAGGCCCAGCCGGTTGCCCAGCTTGTGCCAGGCGGCCCGGGTGGCGCTCGACATGTACATGTCGGAAGCGTCGCAACCGGCCAGGTTCGATGAGAAACGCGCCGCCGTCATGCTGGCGCGGCGGCGGGCCAGCGGCATGCGGAATTCGGGTTCGAGGAAATGGCAAAAGGTCAGCGACGGGTGGTCTTGCAGATTGCGGCCGACCCCCGGCCGGTCGGCGATGACGCCGATCCCCAGCTTGGCCAGCGCCTGTGCATCGCCGATTCCGGCGTGCAGCAGCAGGGCGGGCGACTGCAGCGCGCCGGCACAGAGGATGACTTCGCCGGCGTTGAAGCGTACCCGCGTCCCTTGCGCGTCGAGCGCCACCACGCCGCGGGCAGCACCGTTTTGCATGGCAATCCGTTCCACCCTGGTATCGGCAAGAATCGTCAGATTGGGCCGCGCGCGCGTCGTCCGGTCCAGGTAGGCGGCGGCGGTGGAGACGCGGCGGTCGTCCAGGTTCGAAAATGCGGCGGAAAACATGCCGTCGCCGAACTCGCCGTTCTGGTCTTCCAGGTACGGCAGGCCGTTGCGCTGCAAGCTGTCGGCGAAGGTGGTGCAAAATGGCGGCCAGGCGTCGGGATGGATGCGCCGGATCGGCAGCGGCCCGCTGCCGCCATGCATTGCGGTATCGCCGAAGTCGACGTCGCGCTCGAGCTTGCGAAAGTAGGGCAGCACATCTTGCCAAGCCCAGCCGGCGGCGCCTTGCGCCGCCCAGTCGTCGTAGTCGCGCGGCAAGCCGCGGTTGGCAGCTTGCACGTTGATGCTCGATCCGCCGCCCATCACCTTGCCCTGTTCGTAGACCTTCAGCGGGGCAGCGGCGGTCGCCTTCGCCTTCAGCTCAGGCCAGATATAGCGGTCGCCGCAGAACACCGGCATCGGATAGCTGTCGAGAATCTCCTTGGGCACGGCGCCCGGCGGCGTATCGGCGCCGGCCTCGATCAGCGCGACCCGCACGCCGGCGTCAGCCGACAGCCGGTTTGCCAGCACGCAGCCTGCCGAGCCGCCACCGACGATGATGTAGTCGAATCGTTCTTCCGAGGTCTGCAAAAGTGTCTCCGGTATTTTCTGGATGCGTGGGTCGGCTGCCTGCTTGAGCTTGGTGCCGCCTGCTTATGGCATCAGAGTAGCGTGAAAGTTCCATCTGTTCTAATAATGAATGTTGATGCTTGTAATCACAAATAGTGATGGATGAGCCGTGCCGGCGTGTCGAGAAGCGCCGGCGCGATCGAAACTGGTATGCGGCCTTGTCCGACCCTGCGGCAGCGCGCTCGGCCGCGAGTTGAGCGACGTAAATACAAACACGAATAGTGATCACGAACTGGTTGCGACGCGGGCAATTGCCGATTGCGAGCTACTGAGAGTGGAACCGAGCAGTTCAGCAGCCATTGATTTGTCACCCAAATTCGGACGCCAGACTAAACCAATGGTTTTGTGAGACGCCCAGCAGCCGCCTGGGCTCACGATGCGGTCGATCATGGTGGCGAATTGCTCGCGGGCCAGACAACGAGAAACGGGCGGGACAGACCGAAATACATGGGCCGGGAAGGCTTGTGTTGCGAGTTAAAACGCTCCACGGCGGGAGTAATGCCGTTCAGTTAAGCACGATCGGCCCGACCGCCCGTGTGATTTGCATGCATGGGACAGGCACCCTCCGGTGCCAGTCCCCCTACTAATAGCCGCCCGGATCCTCAGCAGCAGGGGGACTGGCGCCGCAGGTGCCTGTCCC
>JAQGNM010000084.1 GCA_028291845.1 Massilia sp.
CCCGGGTGATCTCGCGCTCCTGCAGCACGCGCAGCAGGCGCGTTTGCAGCGACAGCGGCATGTCGCCGATCTCGTCGAGGAACAGGGTGCCGGTGTGGGCGGTCTCGAACAGGCCGCGCTTGCCGCCGCGTCGCGAGCCGGTGAACGCGCCCTCCTCGTAGCCGAACAATTCGCTCTCGAGCAGCGATTCGGGAAACGCCGCGCAGTTGAGCGCCACGAAGGGCTGGCCCGAGCGCGCGCTGGCGTTGTGGATGGCCTGGGCGAACAGTTCCTTGCCGGAGCCGCTCTCGCCGGCGATCAGCACCGTGAGATCGGTATCGGCAAAGCGCCGCGCGGTGCGCACCGCGCGCTGGAACGGCGCGCTGTCGCCGATCAGGTCATCGAAGCTGTACTTGGCCGCCACCTGGCGTTTGCGCTGCTGGATGCGCAGGCTGGTCTCGGCCTCCGCGATCACCTGGGCGTCATACAAGGTAAGCGCGGCGCCGACGATTTCGCCGTATTCGCGGATCGGCGTGCGGTTGGCGATCCAGTCGCGGCCGGCAAAGCGCAGCACCAGCGAGCGCTGCTGCGCGCCCGCCTCCATGGTGTGGCGCAGCGACAGCTCCGGCGCCACGGCGTCCAGCGACCTGCCGAGAATCGGCCCGTCGACCGCCCCGCGCTTGTCCAACAACTGCTGCATGCGCGGGTTGATGGCGATGATGTCGTCCCTGCGGTCGACCGCCAGCACCGCGTCCTGCAGGTTGCCCAGCACGCTGTTCAACTGCTGGTAGCGGCCCGACTCCAGCCGGGTCACCCGCGCCAGCTCGATGGCGTCGTCGAAACCGCGCCGCACCCCGGCCAGCGAGTAGGCCAGGATGCCCGACAGCCCCTGCTGTTCGGCGATCTCGACGACCATGCTGGAGCCGACAATGACGTCGAAGCCGCTGTCCTTGAGGCGCTGGCAGCAGCGGCGCGCTTCGTCGGGCTGCTGGTAGGCGTACTGCGCCACCTCGAGCTTGAGGATGTCCTTGACGTCGTCGAGTTCGGGAATGGTGCGGCCGTACATCACCACCCCCACCCGCGGCGACTTGTCGCGCGCGCGGATCAAGGCCTGCAACAGCGAAAAGCCGTCCAGCTGGATGATCGCCACCGGCACTTCGAGATTCGTGCGCAGCACGGCGGCGTTGGCGCCGGCGCTGATGAAGACGTCGGTCGAACCGCTGCGGATGCGCTGGCGCGCGATCGACAGGGCGACATCGAACGAGCCCTCGATTACCTCGATCTCGGCCTTGTGCGCATATTCGGCGATGATCGGCGCCGCCAGCTGCGAGATATGGGAATAGGCGAGAAAACAGATGCGCGGACGGGCGCCGGCGGTGACGATTTGCATGATGGTTCTGTTCCATTGAAACGGCAAGTTGTCTCACGATTGTCGCATGAAACAAGTTACGCGCATTGCCGCAGCGGAAATATCTTATATATCAACAGCTTATAACTGGCCATATTGCTGGCACGCTCCCTGCATTAGTGCAGCTACCACCTACAACAGCAGAGACAAAGCACCATGGCACTCGAACATATCACCGTGTTGGACCTCACCCACATGCTCTCGGGGCCGTACGGCACCATGATGCTGGCCGATCTCGGCGCGCGCACCATCAAGGTCGAGCCGCCGGCCACCGGCGAAGGCACGCGCCGCCTGCTCGAGACCGACCCGGACTACTCGATCGATGGCATGGGCGCTTATTTCCTGACCCTGAACCGCAACAAGCAAAGCGTCTGCATCGACCTGAAAACACCGTCGGGCCTTGCGGTGTTCTTCGACCTGGTACGCAAGGCCGATGTCGTCTACGACAATTTCAGCGTGGGCGTCACCGAACGCCTCGGCATCGACCATGCTGCGCTGGCGGCGATCAACCCGCGCATCATCACCTGCTCGGTCACCGGCTTCGGTCAGACCGGCCCGGAAATCAACCGTCCCGCGTTCGACCAGGTGGTGCAGGCGATGGGCGGCGGCATGTCGATCACCGGCACCCCCGAAGCCGGCCCGGTACGCAGCGGCATTCCCATCGGCGACCTGGGCGGCGGCATCTTCGGCACCATGGGCGTGCTGGCGGCCATCGTCGAACGCGAGCAGACCGGCGTCGGCCAGCACGTCGACGTGTCGATGCTCGATGCGCAGGTCTCCATGCTCAACTACATGGCCACCATGCACCTGATGTCGGGCATCGTGCCCGGCCAGATCGGCAACGGCCACTTCGTGCACGTGCCTTACAATAGTTTTGCGACCAGCGACGGCCACGTGATCGTCGCCTGCATCGGCGATGCCTTCTTCGAGCGCTTCGTCGAGACCATGGACCTGGCGGCGCTGCGCGCACCTGAATATCGCCAGCAGCCGGTGCGCTACGCCGCCAAGGCAGAGATCGAGACGATCATCAACGCCGAGATGCGCACCCAGAGCACCGCCTACTGGCTTGCCAAACTGCGCGCCGCGCGGATTCCCTGCGGCCCCGTCAACAACCTCGAGGCAGCCCTCAACGACAGCCAGGTGCAGGCGCGCGAGATGGTGGTCGAGGTCACCCTCGAATCGGGCAAGACGGTGCGCATGCCGGGTAATCCGATGAAGCTGTCGGCGGCCAGGGCGACGCCATTTTCCCGTCCGCCCGCCCTCGGCGAGCACACCGCCGACATCATGAAAGACCTGCTCGGCTATTCGAGCGAAGACATCGACGCCCTGCGCCAGAGCGGCGCGGTGGCTTAAAGCCGGACAAAGGAGAGACCATGGAACAGATTTACATCACCGACGTCGCGCCGCGCGACGGCCTGCAGAACCAGGCGGTGCACCTGTCGACCGCCGCCAAGCTGGAGATGATCCGCCTGCTGGCGGCGGCCGGCGTTAGCAGCGTCGAAGCGACCAGTTTTGTCTCGCCCAAGGCGGTGCCGCAGATGGCCGACGCGGCCGAAGTGGTGGCGCA
Organism: Massilia sp.; assembly: GCA_028291845.1. Taxonomy (GTDB): domain Bacteria; phylum Pseudomonadota; class Gammaproteobacteria; order Burkholderiales; family Burkholderiaceae_D; genus JAFCUW01. The sequence continues at coordinate 2,955 of JAQGNM010000084.1, forward strand.
GCTGCAGCGCCAGGGTGCCGCTCTGCGCACCTCGGTGCTGGTGCCCAACCTGAAGGGGCTGGAACGCGCGCATGCGGCCGGCGCCACGGAAATCGCGGTGGTGCTGGCGGCCACCGAGACCATGAATCAGAAAAACATCAACATGAGCCTCGATGCCGCCATCGAAGCGAGCGAACAGA